>NZ_LOCO01000018.1:49347-95216 GCF_001574445.1 Marinobacter excellens LAMA 842 | reverse complement strand
GCAGCTTCTGCTAAGCAAGAATCCGGGACCCTGCGCTGGTTGCTCGGCATCAATGCACTTCTGTTCGTGGTGGAAATGACTGCCGGTCTGATCGCCCGGTCCACCGGCCTGATTGGAGAATCCCTGGACAATTTTGCCGATGCGGCGGTGTACGGGCTTGCCCTTTATGCGGTTGGACATAGCGTGAAAATGCAGGTACGTGCCGCGCATCTTGCTGGTGTACTGCAACTGATCTTGGCTGTGGGCGTGCTCGTAGAGGTGGTGAGACGCTTTGTATTCGGTAGTGAGCCTGAATCGCTGGTGATGATGGCTATCGCATTCGTCGCATTGATTGCCAATACCAGTTGTCTGCTGCTCATATCCAAACATCGGGAAGGCGGGGCGCACATGAAGGCAAGCTGGATATTCTCGGCCAACGACGTGGTGATCAACCTGGGGGTCATCACCGCCGGCGCCCTGGTCGCGTGGACCGGTTCCAATTATCCGGATCTGATTATCGGCACCATCGCGGGGGGCATTGTACTTAACGGTGCCAGACGCATTTTGGCGTTGAAGGGTTAAATAATGCTCATTATTGGCAAAAAGCTCTCGCCGTATGCCCTATTGTCCATATCGGGCCTGCTGGCAGCGTCTGATCAGGCTGTAAAGTGGCTGGTGCAGCAATCAATGGCCTATGGCGAGACTGTTTCGGTGACCCCGTTCTTTAACTGGGTGCACCTATGGAACACCGGTGCCGCATTCAGTCTTTTTGCGGATGGTGGAGGCTGGCAGCGCTACTTTTTTATCGGAATCGCGGTAGTGGTCTCGATTTTTCTGATCAAGCTGATCCTTGAAAATCGTCATAAAGGAGAAGCCATCGCTTACAGTCTTATCCTCGGTGGCGCCATGGGCAACCTGATTGACCGGGTCTTTCGCGGCTATGTTGTGGATTCCTTTGATTTCTATTGGCGAGACTGGCATTGGCCGGCCTTCAACCTGGCTGATATTGCAATTGTCCTCGGTGCCTTACTTTTCGTTTCCAGCAGCTTGTTGGGTAAAAAAGCAAACACCAATGCCGAGTCGGATGGATCTGACTGACACCTACGCCTATACAACACCATGACCGAACTTCCCGACAACATCCTTCACCTGCCGCAATACCAAGTACTGGGCTGCAAATCAACCGACGACGAAATGCACTTCCAGGTGGACGTGCCCGATCCCATCGCCTGCGAGGAATGCGGCGTGCAGGGTGAGTTCGTACGGTTCGGCAAGCGTGACGTTCCCTATCGTGATCTGCCCATCCACGGCAAGCGGGTCACTCTCTGGGTGGTCCGCCGCCGATACACCTGCCGGGCCTGCAAGACAACCTTCAGGCCCCAGCTACCGGAGATGGTAGACGGATTCCGTATGACACTGCGGCTGCATGAGTACGTGGAGAAGGAATCCTTCAACCACCCCTACACCTTTGTGGCGGCACAGACCGGCCTGGACGAGAAGACGGTGCGCGACATCTTCAACGCCCGCGCCGAGTTCCTGGGGCGCTGGCACCGCTTCGAGACGCCCCGCATCCTGGGCATTGACGAGCTATACCTGAACAAGCGCTACCGCTGCATTCTGACCAACATTGAGGAGCGAACCCTGCTCGACCTGCTGGCCACCCGCCGCCAGGACGTGGTGACCAACTACCTGATGAAGCTGAAAGACCGGCAGAAGGTCGAGATCGTCAGCATGGACATGTGGAACCCCTACCGGGCAGTGGGAAACTGGCGCGAAGAGACCATGACCTACTTCGAGACGGACATGCCCGTCACCAACGCTTACACGGAGTCCATCAACCGACTGGCCAAGGACAAGAACCGTGAAGGGCGCGGTTACTCCTTCGAGGTGATGCGGGCACGAATGCTCTACACCACGAAGCACAAGAAGAAGGCACCGACTGCGAAGGTCTCTCCTTTCTACAAGAAAACCATCGGTTACGGACTGCCGGACTTCGCAGAGGAACTCAACTACGGAGTCGATCTATCAACCATCTGAGGGTGGTATCAGATTGATGGGGTGAAGGTGCCCCATCAACCATTAAATCCGTATACCCTTCTTTTTTTCGTGCCTACAGACCCGGCAGGGTTGCAAATATACTGTAACGGGCCTATTATTCTGGACAACACGGCCCCTGCCTCTTGGTTCCGACAGGAACTTACGCGGGGGTTCTTATTTTCTGCCTCCTCGTGTTACCACCAGCTTTGCCAGTCCTCAGGTAGTCCTATATCCATCATCGATAGTGCCCTTTGCGAGTATTGCTCAGGGAACGTTTGCAGATGGTTTGCCAGTCGTTCATGCCATCCGGTGTCCTTTCACTCGCATCATGGCAAAGAATTGGGACACTGCCCCAAAGTCCCAGGTTTCCACCGCTACCCATATCGGGAAAGGCTCACCATGCTTCGCCCGGTAGTGTTTAACGAAGTCTTCCTTTGAGCGGCGCTGCAGGTTCTGGCACTTTTCTTTCCACTGCTCGAAGCGTGTCTGCCCATTCCTGAGCTTTTTGCGGATGAAAGAGGGGTGGAGTTGGTCAGGGTCCAGGTGGGCAAACACTGAACGCTTGCCGAGCAGGTGCGCGATGTCTACACGGAGTGCAACTTCAATGCGTTCAAGCGCGTCCATGGCTTTTAGCCGGAGCTGCTTGTCGAACAGGTACAGGTGTACTGCGTCTACGAACTGGGTGCCCGGCTGGAACTCGTTCACAGCCTTGGTAGCCAGCTTTCCGGTGTTGCTGTCCAGCACCACCTCGAACTTGCGAAACGGATACCAGTAAGCGCTGAGGCGGTAGTAACCCACGCGCTGCAGGTAATCCAAGGCGGCGGCTTCGTCGGTGACCACCATGCCTCGGGATTTGAGCAGTTCCAGTTGCTCCGGGAAGGACTTCCATGGCCTGTTGTAAACCATTAGTTCAAGGCTCCTTCCACCACGGCTTCGGCCAACTGGCAGCGGGTTTCGCTGGCCTGGTTCAAGCGTTGCTTGAGTTGGTCGCAGAGGGCTGTGAGTTCATCGACTTTTTGTACAACAGCTTTCTGGGTTTCGATATCGGGTAAGGATACCGGAATCTCCTCGACAACTTTTTTGCTGATTTTCGGCATAGTGCCCGATGTCCCGGTCATACGCTCCCACATGAATTGCCGAGCGCCAGGCGCAGAGAGGTATAAGGCGACGAAGCTTGGGATCGCCATTTCCTCCTTTACTCTGACCTTCATCATTAGGTCTGGGTAGATGTAGTTTGGGTAATCCGAATCAAGGAGCACGTTGCAGCCTACATGATTGGCGGCATTCCCTCGCTGAATCAGAATATCCCCCTTTTTTAGCCAAAGGTGCGGTAGTACCGAGTTACCAATGTCCACATTTTTGCTCTCTGACAGGTCTAACCATCCCTTTGTCGTTGCTCCGAGCTTCAATACCTTGCAACCCGTTTCATGGTTACTCTCTTTTGGTGAAAAGCCATTTCTTGGGCCGAAAGAAAGAATATTTTTTAGTGGAACGGGGGCACCCTGAAAGGGGACAAGCTTGCCAGCCGTTGCCAGTTGCAGGATGGTCTGCTTGAGCTTATCGATGCTCTGTTCGGTGGTGAACAGGGTGTCGAAGTGGGCGGCGAGGCGGGCCCAGTTGTCGGCCAGTTCGGTGGCGTTTTCGGATTGGGTGAGAGCGCCGAGCAGGGTGTCCACGAGGGTTTCGTGGGCTTCGAGCTGGTCGCTGGTTTGCTGTTCCAGCCGGTCGCAGAGGGCCATGAGTTCATCGACTTTTTGGACGATTAGCTTCTGCTCATCAATCGGAGGTACTCGCAACTCAACATTATTGAGGACAGCTTTGCCTATGACTCCCTGTGCGGAGCCTTTCGACTGGGATCGAATTTTTAGGGTAAAAGGAATAAGGCAGTAGTAGAGGTATTCAGGGATTACTGTTTGGTCGGGCCTTATTGCTGCAACACTCCTGCCTATGGCGCAGTTAATCGCCATATTGAGTTTTCCTACAGTGGCCCCCACGACGCAGATTAGGACATCACCTCGCCTCGCCATGCGGAGTGGCTTCGTGGTCCACTCTTTTATTTCAGGGTAAATAGCACCGAACTCGCCGGTTTTAACAAATATTTCGCCTATTCCGTTTTTGTTGCACTCACTACCTGGAGGTGCTTGTCCCATCACAAGCTCTGCAAACTCTTGGAGCTTCAGAGTCCGGGCAGAATCGTTAACTTTCGGGATTAACGCACCTCTACTAGCCAGCTCAAATATCAGCTCCCGCAGCTTCTTAACCCCAGTAAGCTCAACCTTGCCCTTACTCCCCCGGCCACTGCTGGATTTCTTCGTAACCGCCCCGGTCCACAAGTCCAGATGCTCGGTAATCAGCTCCCGCGCGCTCACGCCGCACCTCCGTCGGTGTTCTCATCCCTGTTGTGGGATAGCGCATCGGCCAGTATGTCCCGCAGCTGGTGGCGGATTTCCTGGATTTCGGCCTGTTGCTGTTCGTACTTGGCCAGCAGTTCGTCCGGGTCGTGGCTGACCTGTTCGGACTCAAAGGGGTTCTTGATATCCAGGTTGTAGTTGCGAGCCTTGATGTCGTCGATGGACACCTTCCAGGCTTGCGCGGTTTCCTCACGGCCGGCGAAGCCGTCGGCCTCGGTGCCCCACCAGTCGATTTCGGTCTGGAACTCCGAAAACTTCATGGGCTTGGTTTTGCTGTAGCTCTTGTAGCCTTCCGGGTAGGGGTGTTCGTAGTACCACACGGTTTCCGTGGGCTTGCCCTTGGTGAAGAACAGGAGGTTGGTCTTGATGCCGGTGTAGGGGTTAAACACGCCGTTGGGCAGGCGCACGATCGTGTGCAGGTTGCACTCTTCCAGCAACTTTTCCTTGAGGCGGGTTTTCATGCCTTCGCCGAACAGGAAGCCGTCTGGCAGCACCACGGCGGCGCGGCCACCGTCCCGCAGCAGGTGGATGAAAAGGGTCATGAACAGGTCGGCGGTTTCCCGGGTGCGGAAGGCGCTGGGAAAGTTGGTTTCAATGCCGTCTTCTTCCATGCCACCAAAAGGCGGGTTGGCCACAATTACGTCTACCCGTTCTTTCGGGCCCCAGCTGATAAGCGGGCGGGCAAGGGTGTTGTCGTGCTTGATCTGGTCCGGCACTTCGATGCCGTGCAGGATCAGGTTGGTGGTGGCCAGCAGGTGCGGCAGGGGCTTTTTCTCAACGCCGTGGATGCTCTTCTGCAGGGTTTGTTCGTCCTGCGGGGTGCTGACGTAGTGCTTGCGCTTGTGCTCGATGGTGCAGGTGAGGAAGCCGCCGGTGCCGCAGGCCGGGTCCATTACTTTCTCATCCAGCTTCGGGTCTACCCGGTTGACCATGAATTCGGTCACCGCCCGTGGCGTGTAGAACTCACCGGCGTTGCCGGCGCTTTGCAGGTCTTTGAGGATTTGTTCGTACATATCGCCCAGCTCGTGGCGCTCGGCGGATTTGTTGAAGTTGATGCCGTCCTGCAGCTTGTTGATGACCTGGCGCAGGAGCTGGCCGGACTTCATGTAGTTGTAGGCATCCTCGAACACGTTGCGGATAACCACGCCCCGGTAGTCGTCACCGGCCGGCTCCAGGTTCTGCAGGCCCGGGAACAAGGTATTGTCGATGAAGTCTTTGAGCTCGTCGCCGGTCATGCCCTCCGGGTCGGCGGCCCAGTTGCGCCAGCGTAGCTTTTCCGGAATCGGGGATTTGTAGTCGTCGTAAATCAGTTCCCATTCCTGTTCCCGGTCGTCGAAAATTTTCAGGAACAGCATCCAGACCAACTGGCCGATACGCTGGGCGTCGCCGTCTACTCCCACGTCTTTGCGCATGATGTCCTGGATGGATTTGATGGTGGTGCTGATAGACATAGGTGTTCAGTTCCTGAGTAAACGGAATGGCGATAAACAAAAATCAGATCAGGGTGTTTGCCGGTACAGCTCGTCTTCCAGATCTCGCACGGCTTCGGTGTAGCCAGGCTTGCCGCCAAAGGCATCCACCAGTTCCAGCAGTGAGCCGATCTGGCTGAACGGCGCGAGGGTCAGGATTTTAACATCTTCGATGGGCTCAATGCCGTCGTCGGTGTACTTGTCCAGCAGGGCGTCCAGCACCTGTTTGCTGGCGCCTTCGTATTTGCTGAAGTAATTCTGTTTGCGCACCTGCTCGGCCCGTTCCTTTCGGCTCAGGGGTGGCTGGTCGTAGACGATGTGGCAGATGACGTCGAAGGGGTCGGGCTCAGCCCCCAGTTTTTTGCTGACATCCTTGATGAGGTCGTCCCACATTACACCTTGTTCGGCCAGCTCTTCGATGATGGCCTGTTTGCGCTCGGCTTCGTTCCAGCCTTTGAGGAAGTCGGTGAGGGTGGCGTACTGCTCTTTCACTTTCTTGCGGGTGAAGTCTTTCAGGCTTTCGGTGATGAGCTTGCCGTCCGGGCCCAGATATTGGACCCGTTCGGCGATGACCGTTACTTCAACATTGTCCACTACGTAACGGGTTCTGCCGCCGCTTGTTCCTCCGCCTTCACCAGGGCCGCCGGTGTCGCAGCCACTAGAGTCATCAGATTCCCATTTGGAATCTGGGGTCACTTCATAATCCTCGGGTTCTTGGTCGCAAGGAAGTTCCGTAGTTGTTGAGTCAAACCCGTAGAGTTCATCATCCGGTACAACAGATTCATCGTCATTGGGCTCGTAAACCTTCACCGGGTCGCCGTCGAACGCCGGGTCTGCGAACAGCTCGGTGGCCTTCTTGAAGTCCAGAATGGTAAACCAGTGCTTGTTGTAGTCGTCGTTGATGCGGGTGCCCCGGCCGATAATCTGCTTGAACTCGGTCATGGACTGGATGCGTTGGTCCAGCACGATGAGCTTGCAGGTTTGCGCATCCACGCCGGTGGTCATCAGTTTGCTGGTGGTGGCAATCACTGGGTAGCGCTCTTCCGGGTTGATGAAGTTGTCCAGCTCGGCTTTGCCTTCCTGTTCGTCGCCGGTGATGCGCATGACGTACTTGCGGTTCTCTTTTACCCGCTCGGGGTTCAGGTTCACCAGAGCCTGGCGCATGCGTTCAGCATGGTCGATGTCTTCGCAGAAGACGATGGTTTTCTGGTAGGGGTCGGTTTGTTCCAGAAACTCCGTGACCTTCTGTGCCACGACTTGCGTTCGTTTTTCCAAAACCAGCGTGCGGTCGAAGTCCTTCTGGTTGTAGATGCGGTCGTCGATGAGTTCGCCGTGCTTGTCGGTTTGGCCTTTGCTGGGGCGCCAGCCCTGCAGGTCGCGGTCCAGGTCGATGCGCACGACTTTGTAAGGGGCCAGGAAGCCGTCTTCGATGCCTTGCTTCAGGGAGTAGGTGTAAACCGGCTCGCCGAAGTAGTCGATGTTGGAGACTTCCTTGGTTTCCTTGGGTGTGGCAGTCAGGCCCACGTGGGTGGCCGCCGAGAAGTAGTCCAGAATCTGCCGCCAGGCGGAGTCCACAGACGCGCTGCCCCGGTGGCACTCGTCGATCACCACGAGGTCGAAGAAGTCTGGGGAGAACTGTTTGTAGATGTTCTGCTCGTCCTCGCTGCCGGTAACGGCCTGGTACAGCGACAGGTAAATTTCGTAGGACGGGTCTACGGTTCGGTTGGTGACCTTGGTCATGGCCTGGCCGAAGGGCTTGAAGTCGTTATTCTTGGTCTGGTCTACCAGAATGTTGCGGTCTGCGAGAAACAGGATGCGTTTCTTCTGTTTGGACTTCCAGAGCCGCCAGATTATCTGGAAGGCGGTGAAGGTCTTGCCGGTGCCGGTGGCCATTACTAGCAGAATACGGTTCTGCCCGCGGGCCACAGCTTCTACGGTGCGGTTAATGGCGACGGTTTGGTAATAGCGGGGCGTTCGGCCACTGCCGTCATCGTAGTAGGGCTGCTCGACCGTTTGTCGGGCGCTCTGGTGGATGCCTTTGTGCTGGCAGTAGAGCTCCCAGAGGGTTTCCGGGGAGGGGAACTCATCCAGCCTGAGGGTGGTTTCGGTCTGGCCAAAGAGCCCGGTGCGGTCGTGGAACAGAAAGCCGTCGCCGTTACTGCTGAACACGAAAGGGGCGTCCAGGGCATCGCTGTAAGCCAATGCCTGCTGCATGCCATCGCCCAGGCCGTGGTTGTTGTCTTTGGCCTCGATGATGGCAATGGGTAGGTTCTTCTTGTAGCTAAGAACGTAATCCGCTCGGCGGCGTTTGCCACGGGTGTGCAGCCTGCCACGCACGATGATGCGGCCAGCCGTAAACGAGACTTCCTCTCGTATCTGGCTGTGCATGTCCCAGCCTGCGTTCTGCAGAGCGGGGTTGATGTACTTGGTGCAGATGTCCCGCTCTGTGAGCTGTTTCTTGTCCATGCGCTCGCCGCCGTTACTTCTTGATTGCAACCATCTGGTTTTGCGTGGTTTTGTGGCTTTAGGTTAGCCGATATGGCCAGGTTACAGAAGGTTTGTGTGGTTGATCACGCATGGCGCTTGCATTTCTTGAGGCGCTAGGGGTATGTTCCGTATCGCTCAGGAGAGCGCAGGGATAGATCAACGGACAAGGAAACGGAACAGTGTCCTATCAGTTATACGTTGCTGGTGGCTACGGCTTCACCGAGAGGATTTTGCCGTCGTTACTACACCCTTCCGACGCGGTGTCCATCGCACAGGATTATTTTTCACGCGGTTACCAGGGCGCTCACATAGAGCCACCTCCGGATGGGGGCTATCGCGCCCTTGAGCAATCATCCAGCAGTGAGCGCCAGGCAATACTGGATGCCTTGCAAAGTGGCCAACTGGTTCTAGGCCGCCTGGATAGCGCAGCCTTTGGTATCTTCACCAAACGCACAGCCAGCCCTGAGCACCTCCGCTCTGATTTGCCGGCGTCTCTGGCAAGCCGTTTACGAGACCGATGGCCCACCGGCGGTAGTGCCGGGCCAGGAGTTCGATCAGATTCCTTACATGCGCCTGCCGCCCAAAACTATCAGCTTGCACCAGAGCCGGTTGCGGAGCCCGTGCCAGGTAAAGGCCCCTATAGCCTGACCATTGAGTATCGCTGGCCGGACGGCACTGGTGTAGCGAACCTGCCGTTTGAGGTAGGCACGGATTTGGAAGGCGTCACCGGAGTTCTGGACCATCAGGGTGCCGCTTCGGTGGAGGGTCTGAATGGCCGGTTTGCCACTGTCAGACTGGGCTCAAGCGCCATGGACGATGTGGTCCGGCAAGAACGCAAGACAATCATAGCGGGCCTCCAGCGACTGCTGGAGCAGGAAAGGAAGGACTACGAAGCCCGGGAAACGGTCTATCAGCAGATGCCTCACTATGAAAAGGCTCTGGTGAACACCGGAGCGGTGTTTCAGGGCGCTTATGATGCGGGGATCGGCCTGTTTGATTTTGTGGTTGGCGTCAGTGATCTGGCTAATCCAACCAAGACACTGATGGACGGGCTTAAATCGGCATGGTCTGCAAACCAGGATAACGGAGCCAGCAGCTGGTACGAAACCTTCAACAGTCTCTATGACGACAAACGCCGGGAACGATGGGTGCGAGCGATTGGGTTCTCGCCCTCTGACATCAGCCGGGAGGACATTGCAAAAGCTTATGAGTTGGCCAGCCTGGTGATGACGGATGCTCAGCTCAGCGCTGCTCTGAAAGACTTTGTAACCGATTATGCCGCCATTCAGCACCATACCGATTATGCCTACATTTTCGGAGCGATAGCATTTGAGCTGGTTTTGGCCGGTTTGCTGGCGGCAACCACACTGGGAGCGGGTAATGCTGCGCAGGCGTCCAGCCGTATCCGACATGCTCGGATTCTGGCGGGGCTCGGGCCGGCATTCGGGCGATTTGCCGAGGCGCTAAAGCTTCAGGGGTTGCGCAAGATATGGCGCGATTTCGACCTGAACAGGAAAAATCGTTTTGAGGCTGAAGCATCGCCGCGTCCAAAGGGCGTGGACCCCGACCCCGTCCAGCTAAGCACGAGGCCAGGGAAAGTGCTGCCCAGGTCCTTTGACGAGGCAAAGAAGCTTTTAGGAGATGCTCGGAATTCCATCATCGCCAATGGCAAGGCCCCTTCGCCCAAGTACACCCAGGCACAGCTGCACCGCATCGCTCAAGAGGGTTTTGCAGACGAGAAGTTCATTGTCCGCTTGGTGGAAGAGCCCCATGTGCATCGAAATGGCCCCAACAACGGAACATTAGGTAAGGAAGGTCCGGCCGGTGTGCAGATCTGGTCAACAAGTTTTGATCAGATAGCGCACCTGGATACGGACCCCAAATTGATCACTGAAGCAATGGGTGTGAACTACAAGCCAGATGCGAAGTATAAGCTGGCGATCATTGATCAGGCAGATGCGGTTAGGTATGCGGATGCTGAGACGATTGTTCCCACATACGGAAATCTCACGAAGTTTGTTGAGGATAAGTTGCCGGGAAAAGTTGAAAATCCTGCTTTGACGAAGGAGGTTATGACGCCTGACTATGCGGGGGAGTATGAATCGTTAATCAGTAACATGCCTCCACCCGCTTGGGCCAACCCGCAAATACGTAAGGCGTATTTGAGAAAGGCGGGGCTTGGCCAGGACGGGATAAAGAAATTTAATACTCGAATAAGTATTCAGAACAGTACAGGCGCTAATGAGCACTTTACTGGTAATGGCCTGACCAAAACGACCAACTCGACCACGGAACAGCCGGTGTATGGCGTTGTGGAAGCATTCAGTTTACATAAGAACCCCAAAACCTTCCGGCAGATGACGGGAATGGAAGGCGGCACGCAGTGGGTGGAGCTGGTGGACCTTGAACCGATTAATTTTGGAGCTTAAGAATGGCATACCCGAAACTGCCGGAGTGGCCGATTGTTGATCCTGAAAACCCTCCCGAAGGGTATTATCGTGTCGCCAAGGTAATGAATCCGGAGGACGACACTGCGCCCTGGCATTTTTTTGCTGTGGGCCGTCATCTAATACTTGGTCAGAAAGTGTGGGTTCAGCTAGGTGATGATGACCCAGGCGAATTCGCAACCGCGCAGTATGAATTCCCGATAGGTGCTGCCAGATGGTTTGTAGAGACGCTTAAGCGCTTTTTTCTCGAACCGGATCACCCGAATGCCGTTCCCCGAGGTGCTATTACTATCGAGGAAGAAGTTGATGGTGAAATGCTGGGTGTAACCCGAGGAGCTCAATACGGTAGCATGCTAAAAGGGATAGCTGGGTACTCGCTGGACAACCTGAACCGTTTCGAGCACACATCGTTTGGTCCCGATGACAACTGGTGCCAGATGTTCAAAATGGGCGATCCGTGGTTGTTTGAGCAAGGCTTGCTGGATGTCTTCAAAGATATCGCGGAACGGCATGAGAGAGGAGAGTTCTAGAAAGGGGTGGACACATAAAACAACAAAACCCGCACAAGGCGGGTTTCGTCAGAATTCTTAATGGTGCCCGGAGGCGGAATCGAACCACCGACACGGGGATTTTCAATCCCCTGCTCTACCAACTGAGCTATCCGGGCGTGTTGAGCTATGTGCTGCAACGGGGCGCTATTAAACCGGTTTAGGGTTGGGTAGTCAAGGCCGCCCGGCAAAAATTTTCAGAATCTTTTCCGGTTGTTCAGGCCTTGATCAGTTTGGCTATTTTTCCGGTGGAACGTAGCCCTCGGCCTTGTCGAATGGCTCGTTGTTGAAGAAGCGTTCCATCTGTGCCTGAAGGTATTTCCGGTTGTTCGGGTCCATCATGCTCAGGTGCTTTTCGTTGATCAGCATGGTCTGCTGGTTCTGCCATTCTTCCCAGGCCTGCCTGGAGACGTTGTCATAGATCTCCTGGCCTTTGGGGCCGGGCATGGGGGGCATGGCCAGGCCTTCCATTTCTTTCTGGTATTTGCGGCAGAATACGGTGCGGCTCATGGCGGCTCCTGTGTTGATGTTCAGTTTGGCGAATGATAACAGATCAATTCCGGGTGTGACTTGAGCATCGGCAATTGCAGGTGTCAGAGCAGGGCCGCTTGCTCCGGTTCTGTCAGCAGGGTGCGAATGGGGGCAGGTAAGCCCAGAGACAGTGCTTCATCGCGATGCAGCCAGCGGTGCCTGTCGGAATCGGCGATGCCGGATACGTCTATAACTGGCAGTCGCGCGGGTTGGATGTGCAGGTGGTAATGGCTGAACGTGTGCCGGAAACCGCTGATCAGGTCCGGATCCTGGCAGGTGATGCCCAGTTCTTTCTCACAGGCTTCCTGCAGTTCCTCCGAGCCGTAGGCCGGGTCCAGCTCCGGCAGGCTCCACAGGCCGCCCCAGATGCCGCTGGGTGGCCGACGTTCCAGCAGGATGCGGCCTTCGCCGTCTTCCAGGATCAGCATCCAGGTGGTTTTTTCCGGTTTGGCTTTCTTCGGTTTCGAGCCGGGGTATAGCATTACCTCGTTGCGTGCTTTGGCTGCGCAGCCATCGCTGATCGGGCAGGAATCGCAGGCCGGTTTGCTGCGGGTACAAACCAGGGCGCCCAGGTCCATGATGGCCTGGGTGTAGTCTCTGGCCCGGTCATCGGGCGTATGTGTTTCGGCGTGTTCCCAGAGTGTGTTGAGCACCTGGGTTTGTCCTGGCCAGCCGGGCACGGCGTGATAGCGGGCGAGAACCCGTTTTACGTTGCCGTCCAGAATAGTAGCCCGCTGGCCGAAGGCCTGGGCAATGATGGCCGCAGCGGTTGAGCGGCCAATACCGGTGAGGGATTCGAGTTGCTCCTGGTTGCAGGGGAACTCGCCCCCGAATTCCCCAACCACCTGTTTGGCGGCTTTGTGCAGGTTGCGGGCGCGGGCATAGTAGCCCAGGCCGGACCAGTGGCTGAGCACATCGTCTTCCGGTGCGGCGGCCAGGGCATGCACGTCCGGAAAGCTCGCCATGAAAGCTTCGAAGTAGGGGATGACAGTGGTGACCTGGGTCTGCTGAAGCATGATCTCAGAGACCCACACCCGGTAGGCGTTGCGGTTATGGTGCCACGGGAGGTTGTGCCTGCCGTGTTGGTCGTACCACGCCAGTAGCTGGTCGGCGAACCGGTCGCTCATCGGTTGAACAGCCCCCGAACGGCATCCCGCACACGCTCACCATCTTCGCCCAGGCGCTTGTCGATTTCCTCGCGAGCCTTCTCTTCGGCCCGCTGTTTGGCGCGATCTGTCTCTTCCCGAACTTTTGCGCGGGCCGCATTGGCGGCGATGTCTTTCAGGGTGTCACGGAAACGTGATCCGTCGAATGAGCACAGGCCTGCGGGGTTCTCAACGAAATTGCCGCGGCATTCAACCGGAATCACCACGTTCTGAACGTATTCGGTAACCCGGCAGGCATTGTCACGGTGAATCTCGCCCACGATTCTGAGTCCCAGTTCGTAATCCAGCTGGCTCTGCTCCATGTCTACCGTGCCATCGCCTTCCAGGCGCATACCGGCGAGTGCGGCAACCAGGTCGGTGTTGTTCAGGGTGTTGCCATCAATTTTCAGGGTGCCGCGCATATCGTTGAAGGGGGTGTGGGTGCCCCAGTCGGTGGTGCCCAGGGTTTCCTGGTTGGCCAGAGCAATGCCCTGGCAGGCCATGCGTGTCAGGTTCATGTTGCGCAGCATGCCCTCTGCCAGATTAAAGCTGATCTCGCCTTTGGCATTGCTGCGCAGAGCAGAGACTCGGTTGCCGTTGGTGTCGACAGCCACTTTCAGGTTGGCCGCGCCAGACAGCATGTCTACCTCGGCAAGGTCGGTAAGCAACGGTAAGGTTTTTACATTGGTTACGTCTGAGCGAACCCGCCATTTCGGATTGTCTGTGCGGGCATCGATGGTGACGTTGGCGCCGAAGCTGCCGTCATAGAGTTTGCCGCTGAACTCATCCACTTGCAGCAGGCCGTCTTTGGCGGTGGTGCTGGCCTTGATCTCGTTGATGGTCAGGTTGCTGATGATCAGCTCGCCCAGGCCAAAATCGATATCCAGCAGCAGGTCACGAAGGGTTTCCAGTGGCAGCAGATCGCCTTCCGGGCCCGCTTCGGCGGTTTGCTGCGGTGCCGCTTCATCTTCATCGGTAGCTGGCGGGAGGTAGCGGTCGGCGTTGATCTTGTCGCCCTGCAGGTTGAAGGTGAGCCCGCCGTTGGTCAGGTTGTAGCTGCCGCCGCCGTTGAAGGTGGTGTCATCCAGGGTGATTTTCAGGTCGCTCAGGGCAACGGTGCCCGGCTGGCCGCCCAGGTTGGTGGACAGTGCAATGGCTTTGAGCACATCCGGATCTTCGGTTTCTATTGCCGGCTGGCCCAGATTGCTCATGAGTTGCTTGAGCGAGAAGCTGGCAATGTCCAGGCGGCCATTCAGTGCTGGCTGATCGCCGAAACCCCTGATATTCAGGTTGGTGCTCAGCTTCAGGTTAGCCAGGCTGGCAGTGAAATCGTTCAGAGAGGCAGTTTCTTCCTCCAGGTTAGCCTGCAGCGAGCCGGCCACTTCCGCCTTCACGGATTTGCCGCCGAACGGTTCGCCGTTCATGTCAAAGATGGCCTTGAGGCCGGATACCGCAAATTCGTTCAGGGCCTGATTGGCGTTCACCCGGGCACTGATACTGCCATCAACGGCAAATTGCGGTTGGGCGGTTTCCACCTTGAAGCGAATATCCAGGGGGAATTCGGAGCCCAGGGTGATGTTGCTGGCGGAAACCGTGAAATCTTCCAGGGTCACAGACTGGCCGGTGCCCAGGTCGTTGTAGTGAATCCGGGCGTTGGTGATTTCGACGTTCTCGACGTTGAAATCGAGCATTTCGCCAGTGCCAGGTTCTTCTGTGGTTTCCGCTGGCTCAGCTGCCGCCGCTTCAGGCGCCTCGGCTGGCTCACCTTCGGGCATGATTCGCGTCCAGTTACCCTCGCCCTGTTCGTTCACCACCAGCCGCGCATCCAGGCCATCCAGCAGGAAGGTATTCACCCGCGGCGCCATGGCAATCAGCGACCAGAAATCGATCTGGGCAACCAGTCGCTCCAGCGCAACCAGCCGCTCGCCTTCCAGAGTGGCTTCGACATCGTTCAGCTCAAGGCCCAGAGGAATGAAAGACCAGCCAATGTCGCCTTCCAGAATTAGATCCAGGTTGGTGTGTTTCTCAACCGCAGCCTCAATCTGGGGCTTGTAATCATTCGGATTGATGACGGCAACGGCAATGGCAACAGCGGCGACCGCCAGCACTATCAGGGCGATCACGGCATAAAGCGCATAGCGAATAACTTTCATGGTACGAGTTCCTTGTCTTCCCGGCAGGGTGTGGTACCTGACTATTACGGATGAATAACCCAAAGGATAACGCAGGGTTAGTAAATTAACAGTGCAGGAATATGACAATGCGTTAGTCTTGGGTCAAAATACACCCCGTTAAAAACCGGGGTTGTCCCGGTGTGCGCAAACAAGCATACGCAAATAAGCATAAAAAGGAGTCGGCTGTGGCCATTACTGTATCGATTGAGCTGAACCGAGAACTCGAGATTCCGGCAGGCTATGATGACGTCTTCGATCTTCTGGCAGACGTCCCCCGCTCTGTCAGCCACTTCCCGAAAGTCGACAAGCTGGTTGATCTTGGTGGCAATGCCTACCGCTGGGAAATGGAAAAGGTGGGTGTTGATAAGCACGCTATCCAGACCGTATACGCCTGCACCTATCACCCGGATAAAGAGGCCGGCAAAATCACCTGGGATCCGGTAAAAGGCGAGGGCAATGCCGAAGTCAGCGGCGCCTGGACACTCACTGCCAACGGCGACAACTCAACCAAAGTGCGTTTCCAGACCAGCGCCCAACTGACAGTGCCCCTGCCCAGCCTGCTCAAGCTGGCCATCAGCCCGGTGATCAAGCACGAGTTCAACAGCCTTGTAGACACCTACATGAACAACCTGAAGAACGCGTTCTGAGCTATCAGGGCGATTGATGCGGTTGCGGGACTCCGGCTGTGTTAACAGGTATAATCTGCGAATTGAATGTTTACAGTAGCAAGCCTGTTTTCTAGACGGAGTCTCCATGGCTGAACGCAAGGCTCGGGTAGAGCGAAATACCCTTGAAACCCAGATCTCTGTCGAGATCAACCTCGATGGCACCGGCAAAGCCTGCTTTGACACCGGCGTGCCCTTCCTTGAGCACATGATGGACCAGATTGCCCGCCACGGCCTGGTAGACCTGGACATCACCTGCAAGGGCGACCTGCACATCGACGACCACCACACCGTGGAAGACATCGGCATCACCCTCGGCCAGGCTTTCAAACAGGCTGTTGGCGACAAAAAAGGCATCCGCCGTTACGGCCACGCCTACGTGCCCCTGGACGAAGCCCTGTCCCGCGTGGTCATCGACCTCTCCGGCCGCCCCGGTTTGCTCATGGACGTACCCTACACCCGCGCCAGCGTGGGCGGGTTTGACGTCGACCTGTTTGCAGAGTTCTTCCAGGGCTTTGTCAACCACTCCATGGTGACCCTGCACATCGACAACCTGAAGGGCAAGAACACCCACCACCAGATCGAAACCGTGTTCAAAGCCTTCGGCCGCGCACTGCGTATGGCGATTGAAATGGACGAGCGCATGGCGGGCATCACCCCGTCCACCAAAGGCGCCCTGTAACCGGTCACCGAAAGGAACAGATACACCATGAAGACCGTCGCCATCATCGACTACGGCATGGGCAACCTGCATTCCGCCCGCAAAGCCGTGGAGCACGTGGCCCCGGACTGCACCGTGCTGGTTACAGACGATGCCGCCAAAATCCGCGAAGCCGACCGGGTGATCCTGCCCGGCGTTGGCGCCATCCGCGACTGCATGGCCGAAATGCACCGTTTGGGCGTGGTTGAACTCGTCAAAGAAGTTTCCCAGGACCGCCCGTTCCTCGGCATCTGCGTCGGCATGCAGGCATTGATGGCCCGCAGCGAAGAAAACGGCGGCGTGGAAGGCATCGGCCTGTTTCCGTCCGAAGTCCGCTACTTTGGTGACAACCTCACCGAAAACGGCGAACGCCTGAAAGTGCCCCACATGGGCTGGAACCAGGTGTACCACACCGTAGACCACCCGCTCTGGCACAACATCCCGGACGGCGACCGCTTCTACTTTGTGCACAGTTACTACGCCGAAGCCGACGGCAACGCCGACATGGCCGGCCGCACCCGTTACGGTGTCGACCTGGCGGCAGCGGTGGCAAGGGACAACATATTTGCAGCGCAGTTCCACCCGGAGAAAAGCGCCCGGGCAGGCCTGCAGTTGCTGGAAAACTTTACGAACTGGACTGGAAAGTAAGCAGGCAAGCACATAGTAGCGCTCTGGGGCAGGGAGGCCTTTCAGGGACTGTCTGCAGCAGGGATGCTGCAGTCAAGCGTACAGGGATGTATTTACAGCGTGTCCCTGAAAGGCCTCCCTGCTCCAGAGTGCGAGCGCCAAACTCCTTGCCCGACTTTCTGAATAGGAAGAACAAAATGCTCATCATCCCCGCTATCGATTTAAAAGACGGCAAATGCGTAAGACTGCGCCAAGGCCGCATGGAAGACTCCACCGTATTCGGTGACGACCCCGTAGACATGGCCACCAAATGGGTCAACGCCGGCGCCCGCCGCCTGCACCTGGTCGACCTCAATGGTGCCTTCGCCGGCGAACCGGTCAATGGCGAAATCGTAAAAGCCATTGCCGTAAAATACCCGAACCTGCCCATCCAGATTGGCGGCGGCATCCGCTCCGCCGACACCATCGAAGCCTATCTCAAGGCCGGCGTGCAGTGGGTCATCATCGGCACCAAGGCCGTTAAAGAGCCCGAATTCGTCACCGAAATGTGCAAACAATTCCCCGGCCACATCATCGTCGGCCTGGACGCCAAAGACGGCCGCGTAGCCACCGACGGCTGGGCTGAAGTCTCCGAAGTCATGGCCGTAGACCTGGCCAAGCGCTTCGCCAACGACGGCGTGTCCTCCATTGTGTACACCGACATCGCCCGCGACGGCATGATGCAGGGCGTAAACGTAGAAGCCACCGCCAAGCTGGCAGAAGAAGGCGGAATCCCGGTGATTGCCTCCGGCGGCGTCACCAACATGGACGACCTCAAGCGCCTGGCCACCGTCGCCGACAAAGGCGTGATCGGTGCCATCACCGGCCGTGCCATCTACGAAGGCACCCTGGATGTAGCCGAAGCGCAAGCCTACTGCGACAGCCTGCAAAACTGAGGACAGATCATGGCACTGGCAAAACGCATCATCCCCTGCCTGGACGTCGACAAAGGCCGCGTGGTTAAAGGCGTCAACTTCGTGGACATCCGCGATGCCGGCGATCCGGTGGAAGTGGCCCGCCGCTACAACGAACAGGGCGCGGATGAAATCACCTTTCTGGATATCACTGCCAGCAGCGAGAGCCGCGACACCACCTACGAAACCGTTGAGCGCATGGCGGCAGAAGTGTTTATCCCGCTGACCGTGGGCGGCGGCGTGCGCACGGTAGACGACATACGCAAACTGCTGAATGCCGGCGCCGACAAGGTGTCCATCAACACTGCGGCGGTATTCAATCCGGAATTTGTGAAGGAAGCTGCCGAACGTTTCGGTCGCCAGTGCATCGTGGTGGCCATCGACGCCAAGCGCGTGAGCGCAGAAGGCGAGGAGCCCCGCTGGGAAATTTTTACCCATGGTGGCCGTAAGCCCACCGGCCTGGATGCTGTGGAGTGGGCTAAAAAGATGGTGGCTCTGGGGGCGGGTGAACTGCTGCTGACCAGCATGGACCGCGACGGCACCAAGATCGGTTTTGATCTGGGGCTGACCAGAGCCATCAGCGATGCTGTGGCGGTTCCGGTGATTGCCTCAGGTGGTGTGGGTGAGCTGCAGCATCTGGCGGATGGCGTTACTCAGGGTGGTGCCGATGCGGTACTGGCAGCCTCCATCTTCCACTTCGGCCAGCACACCATTCCCGAGGCCAAGGCCTTTATGAAGGCGCAGGGTATCGAAGTTCGGGACTAACGAAATTTTGCCACGGACACTCACGGACAGACACGGACGAAAAGCGAAGATCTTTGAGTAGTTGTCCGTGAACGTCCGTGAGTGTCCGTGGCCAAGAGTTAGTCTTTATCACTCCGCGCCACAGACAAGACTACTGGCTGTTTTTCCCCTTCTGCAAACATCTCCCGGTTGCCATTGCGCATGGCCCAGATGCCGCTCACGGTCGCCACCGCAATGCCTTGTTCATCCAGTTTCGGCAAGTGCTTCTCCAGATAATCCACAGTCACTTTGTGGGGGTGGCCGATGCCAATGGCTGTGCCTTTTTCTTTGGCGGTTTTGATCAGAAGCTGGAACTGCTGGTCCACAAACTCTTCGGTTTGTTCGTGGTCCAGGAATACGTCCCGGGTCAGGCTGGGAACCTGGTAGGCCTGTGCGACTTGCCCTGCGATTGAGTTGGCGATGGTACGGCTGTCAACAAAATACACCGGGTATCGGTAAAGCTCTTTCATTACCCAGTCCATAGGCTGCAATTGCTGGGTAAGCAGGCTGCCCATGTGGTTGTTCACCCCGCTGACATGGGGAATGGATTGCAGCGAGCGCCTCAGAGTTTTGGTCAGGGTCGCTTCGTCCATATCCGGTGTCAGCCCCCCAGGCCCCAGCCCAAAGTGCCGGGTATTGGCCATTGGCGCATGCAGCATGATTTCCTTGTTCTGCTGATAGGCGAGCTTGGCGAGGGAGGTAGTGTGTTTGCGGAAGGGCAGGAAGGCCAGTGTCAGCGGCTGTTCCATCTGCGCCAGCCGCTGACCTTCGTACAGGTTATGGCCCATATCATCGATGATAATAGCAATCGTCGGGGGATACTGATCTCCCCCGGGGCTCGCGGCAAAGACTGCCGGCCCGACCATCAAGCCGGCCAGCAGAACAACGGTTTTCAATAGCGTCACTTATTTTTGCCCTGATCCCGCCGGTTGAGAATGTTCATGCCTTTCAGCAGGTTTAGCGCGGAACGCAGCTGGTAATCGCGCTCAGCTGCAGAAGCCGGAGTTTCGGCTTGCTGCTGCCGTTCCAGGCGTTCCTGTTCCTCATCCTGACCTTGCAGATGACCGCTCAGATCTGCCTCGGTAAAGAAGGGGCGGCCGTCAAGTTCGGTCAGCTCGGCGGGGCGCACTTCAATGTCAGGCTTGATACCGGTAGCCTGGATTGAACGGCCTTCCGGTGTGTAGTAACGGGCGGTAGTCATCTTGATGGCGTGGGTTTCGTCCAACGGGATAACGGTTTGCACGCTGCCTTTGCCGAACGACTTGGTGCCCATAATCACCGCACGGCCGTGGTCCTGCAGCGCACCGGCGAGGATCTCGGATGCGGAGGCCGAGCCGCCGTTGATCAGAACAACGATGGGGGTGCCTTCCATAATGTCACCGGCTTTGGCGCTGAATCGAAGCCGAGAGCTCTGGATGCGCCCCTCGGTGTAAACAATCAGCCCTTCATCCAGCAAGGCGTCTGCGGTTTCGACGGCTGCCTGCAATACGCCGCCGGGATTGTTGCGAACGTCGATAATCAGGCCATCCAGGTCGCCGCCGTATTCTTCCTCCAGTTTGGTCAGGGCCTGGCGGAACTGCCGTCCTGTTTCAGCCTGGAACTGGGTAATCCGCACATAGCCGTAACCATTTTCAATCATCCGGGATTTAACGCTGGTTACCTTGATGACATCGCGGGTAACGTCGATCTCGATCGGGGCGCTCTCGCCTTCCCGCATGATGGTCAGGGTCAGTACCGTTCCCGGTTTGCCGCGCATCAGCTTGACCGCTTCTTCCAGCGACATGCCTTTGACCGGCTTTTCGTCCAGTTTGATGATCAGGTCACCTGCCAGTACGCCGGCTTTGTGAGCGGGGGTGTCGTCAATGGGGGCAATGACTTTTACAAAGCCGTTTTCCATACCCACTTCAATGCCCAGACCGCCAAACTCACCCGAGGTACTTTCTTCCAGTTCCTCGTAATCCTTGGGGGCCAGGTAGGTAGAGTGGGGGTCCAGGTCAGACAGCATGCCTTTGATGGCGCTTTCGAGGAGTTTGCGGTCTGACACCTCTTCCACATAGGCGGCTTTAATACGGCTGAAGACTTCGGTGAACTTCCTCAGGTCATCCAGGGGCAGTTGTTCTTCCGGGTCAGGGAGCTGAATCTGTACCCGCTCGCCGTTCTGGATGCCTTCCAGAATTTGCTGGGTCTGGGCTTCCTGGTCTTGTGCCAGGGCCAGTCCGGGGGCGGCCAGACAACAGGTCGCAAGTGCGATGGCACGTAGTGGTGAGATCTGGAGAGTACTTCTAACCCGTTTCATTCACATATCCTGTTGTGTTTCCGCAAGTTGGACCAGCTAGGCTCCAGACAGTATGGCGCCCGGCGCGGTGTTTGTCAGCCCTTTGGTTCAGGGTTTGCCAAGCCAGCTGCGGGGGTTGACCGGTTTGCCGTTCTGGCGCACTTCAAAATACACCGCCGGATCTTCCGTGCCTCCGGTGCGCCCGGCCAGGGCAATGGTTTCGCCAGCACCTACCCAGTCCCCGGGGGCGGTGAACAGGCTGCTGCTATGACCATACAATGTCATATATCCGTCGCCGTGGTCGATGATGGTCATCAGACCAAAACCGCGAAGCCAGTTGGCGAAGACGACCCGGCCGTAGTGTACGGCTTTGACCTCGGCTTCTTCCGAGGTGTTCATGATGAGGCCATTACGGCGAAGCTTGCCATCGGCGTAGGTTGCGCCGTAGTTACTCACAACCCGGCCCTGAACCGGCCATGGCAGGCGGTTGCGCAACGATTTAAAGGGGCGCGATTCGTTGGGGGCGGGAATGCTGGCAATGGCTTCCTGAACCTCTTCCAGCAGCCGCTCCAGACGCTTGCGGTCTGCCTCCAGATCATCCCTCTCGCCTCGGCGGGTACGGATATCGGCATTCAGGGCCGCCAGGGTTTGTTCCCGTTCCTTGCGAGTGTCCGCCAGTTGCTTCTGGCGCTGTTCAAGATTGCTTTCGGTTTTCGCCAGTTCCACCCGGCTGGCCTGGACGGCCGCGCGGGCGGCTTTGAGTTCCTGAAGACTGGCCAGGAAGGCTTCCAGCCGTTCAACGGTATCTTTGCTGAGATATTCGTAGTAGGTCAGGGTGCGGGCGATCATGCCCGGCTCGATTTCATTGAGGAGAACTTTCAGGGCTGGTGCATCGCCTTCCATCCAGGCGGCGCGTATTTGTTTCTTCAGGCTGTCCCGTTGTTTGTCCAGGGTGTCGGCCAGCTCGTTTTCCTGCGTTTGCAGTTCGCCAAGCCGTTGTTGCTGTTCATCCGCCCGGGCCCGAAGTTCGCGGCGCTCACGGGTCAGGTCGCTGATTCTGCGTTCGGTGGCAACCAGCTGCTTTTCCAGGTCGGACCGGTTCTTCTCGGCGCTGACCAGCCATTTGTCGATAGTGGCGATACGCTTTTTAAGCGCTTCGACCTGGGCCGGCGTGACTTCCTGCTGGGCATGCAGTGGCGTGGCCCCCAGCATGAGGGCCAGCACCAGTATGGCGAGCCGCGTGAACACGTATTCCGGCAGCCGGATCAGCTGAAATCGACCAGGCTGTGCCCGGACATTTCCTTTGGTTTTTCGTCGCCCATCAGGGCGAGTAAGGTCGGTGCAATATCGCACAGGCTGCCGTCATCCTTGAGAGTGACCTTGCGGTGGCCGGTATAGACCAGCGGCACTGGGCCGATGGTGTGGGAGGTATGCAGCTGGCCTGAGTTCGGGTCGGTCATCTGCTCACAGTTGCCGTGGTCGGCGGTAATCAGCGCTTCACCGCCCACCTCGTCCAGGGCTTCCACCACTCGCTGCACGCACTGGTCCAGGCACTCAGCGGCTTTGATGGCGGCGTCCAGTTTGCCGGTATGGCCAACCATGTCGCCGTTGGCGTAGTTGCATACGATCAAGTCGTACTTGCCGCTCTTGATGGCTTCGACCAGCTTGTCGGTGACTTCCGGTGCGCTCATTTCCGGCTGCAGGTCGTAGGTGGCGACTTTCGGGGACGGCACCAGAATGCGGTCTTCGCCCTCAAACGGGGTTTCCAGGCCGCCGTTGAAGAAGAAGGTGACGTGGGCGTACTTTTCGGTTTCAGCGATGCGCAACTGGGTTTTGCCAAGCGCGGCCATATATTCACCCAAACCATTGCTCAGCTGCTCCGGCGGGTAGGCGCAGGAGGTTTTGATGTCTGCCGCGTACTCGGTCAGCATCACAAAGTCGGCCAGTGCCGGGTGTTTTCGGCGGTCAAAACCGTCGAAGTCCTGTTCCACGAAGGTACGGGTCATTTCCCGTGCGCGGTCGGCCCGGAAGTTCATGAACAGTACCGAATCGCCGTCGTTGATGGTGCCTTCCGGCTGGCCTTCGGCGCGAATGTGAGTGGCTTTTACGAACTCGTCGTTTTCGCCCCGCTCATAGGCTTGATCCAGCGCGGTGAGCGGATCTTCAAACGTGAATTCCGCCTCGCCCAACGTCATGGCGTTGTAAGCGGCTTCCACCCGATCCCAGCGGTTGTCGCGGTCCATGGCAAAGTAGCGGCCCACGATAGTCGCCACCCGGCCAACGCCCAGGGCTTTCATTTTGGTTGCGGCTTTTTCCAGGGACGGGCGAGCACTGCGCGGGGGCATGTCACGGCCGTCCAGGAACGCATGAATGTACACCTCTTTGGCACCACGGGCCGCGGCAACCTCTGCGGCAGCCAGCATATGGTCTTCGTGGCTGTGTACGCCGCCGGGGGACAGCAGGCCCATGATGTGAACGGCCTTGCCATTGGCTACGGCTTTATCAATGGCGTTACACAGGGCGTTGTTGCTCTGGAACTTGCCGTCTTCAAGGTCTTTGTCGATACGCGTCAGGCTTTGATAGACCACCCGGCCGGCACCCAGGTTCATGTGGCCTACTTCGGAGTTGCCCATCTGGCCCTGGGGCAGCCCCACAAACATCCCTGAGGTGTTGATCAGGGTCTTGGGCTGATTCTGCCAGAGCTTGTCCCAGAACGGGGTCTGGGCGTTAGAAATGGCATTGTCTTCAGCCGGGTCCCGGTGGCCCCAGCCGTCGAGAATAATCAGTGCAGTGGGCTTGCGCGTCTCGGTCATCATTTCGTCCGGTTGATTGCGAAAGTAGCGGATTTAAAGTGGGTCAGATTGTAACCGTTTTCATTTGCGCAGGCCACGTAAGGGCGCACATCGGTATCATGCATTGGCACTATGGTTTGAGGCTCGGGTTTGCAGCCTGCCGGCAAAGACGCTTGCCTTCTTTGAGTCGTTACGGGTGTGTATAATCCCGCCAAATCAAATTTTCAGGGTAGTTTCATGGACCGCTTGTTTGAATTCGTAGTCAATCATTACATTCTGGTATCACTGTTCGTGGCATTCCTGGTGGCCATTCTGGTGTTGGAATCCCGGCGGGGTGGCACCAAAATTTCGGCTCAGGGTGCCGTTACTTTGATCAACAAGGATGAGGCGGTAGTGGTGGATATCCGAGACCGCAAGGAATTTGGCGAAGGTCGCATTACCGGCTCCATCAATATCCCGTTGAACAGCCTCAAGAGCCGTGCCAACGAATTGAGCAAGTTCAAAGACAAGCAGATTATTGTGGCGGACAAAATGGGCCAGCATTCAGCCATGGCGGTCAAGCAGCTGAATGCTGAGGGCTATACCAACGTGGTTCGCCTGAATGGCGGTATCACCGATTGGAGAGCCAGCAATCTGCCGCTGGTGAAAAAGTAACAGGGCTTGATCTGATTGCCGATCTGTCGCACTGTTTCACATTACCTGCCGGGACCACGCAGTAGACTGTTTCGGCTCACGTGACCATAACAACGGGCTGTTGCCCTTTTTACCAGAACGAAAGGACTGATCATGGCTGAGAATCAGCAAGCCGCAGGCACCGAAAACCAGAACCAACCCCAGTTTGCCCTTCAGCGCATCTATGTGAAGGACCTGTCTTTTGAATCTCCTAATGCTCCCCTGGTGTTTCAGGAGCAGTGGAAGCCGCAGGTGAACCTGGATCTGAATACCGCCCACAACAAGATCAGTGATAATCAGTATGAAGTGGTGCTGTCGCTGACCGTGACTGCCAAGGTCGGTGAGAAGGTTGCCTACATCGTAGAGATCCAGCAGGCCGGTGTATTCATGGTATCTGGCATTGAAGGCCCGCAGCTCGGTCAGATGCTGGGCGCGTACTGCCCGACGATTCTGTTCCCCTACGCCCGCGAAGCCATCGACGGTATCGTCAACAAGGGCAGCTTCCCGGCCCTGATGCTGGCGCCGGTGAACTTTGACGCGATTTACGCCCAGGCGCTGAAGCGCAAGCAGGAAGAGGCGGCAGGTGAGGCCAAGGAAGAGCAGACTCACTAAACGTTTGGTTTTCTGGAAATATGAAAAACCGGCTGAGGCCGGTTTTTTTGTGCGCGCTTGATATTCATCAACCAAAGGGGTTGATCTTTAGCTGAAACAAAACAATAATCGTTCGCATTACGTTTATCAGTGTGTAGTATGTTGAATTCGAAATGTGATCTCGGGCGATGGTTGCTGTTCCTTGTGCTTTTGGGAGGTTCCCGCAATCTGATTGCCGAGGCCTTGTATCTGGATGAGCTGGTTGTCACTGGAACGAGAGCGGAGCGTCAGTTGCTGGACACTCCTGTGCGCACCGAGGTCGTCACCGCGAAGGAGCTTGAGAAAACTCACGCCCGGAGCATGAAAGAAGCGCTGGAGAACGTGCCCGGGGTTCAGCTGCGGGAAGTTCACGGGAAACCCGGGTATGAGGTTTGGTTGCAGGGAATTGAGGCTGACCGGGTTCTGGTGCTGATCGATGGTATGCCGATGACGGCGACGACCGGTTCATCCGTTGATGTCAGTCAGTTGGCTGTCCTTGATATCGAGCGTGTCGAAGTGGTCAAGGGAGCTGTGTCTGCTCAATACGGTAGTGCCGGTATCGGTGGGGTGGTCAACATCATCACCCGTCCGCCAGCTTCCGGGTTCTCTGGTCATTTCAGCGCCGACGTCGGTACCTATGGCGATCAGAACCCTTCTGGGCGTGACGCCGACCCCGCGCGATATTCGGCCCGAGCCTCGGTCCAGGGTGGCAATGAACAGCTGGCCCTTCGATTATCCGCATCACACCAGCATTCCGATGGCATCGACCCGCAGCCAGAGACCTGGGCACGACCGGGCGATGAATACGACCGAACCGACCTTAGCTTCCGCACCGACTGGTTTCCAAACAGCAACCACCGGCTGAGCGCTGCGGTCGCCCGATTCGAAGAGGAGTCCGGGTCACGGTTTACCGAACGCAACCCGCCTTTTGTTATCAATCAGGGTAAGGATGAAACAGTCACTCGCACCCGCTATACCCTGGCTGGCGACCATGGTCGCAATTCAGATCTGCGTGCCGGTTGGGCCGCTGTCCATGAGACCCTCAACGACGATACCTTGAAATACACGGCCAGCAGTGTCTTTGATGACCGTCGTGCCGAATCTACTCTGTCTCGTTTTTCTGCCCATTTGGGCAAGCCGGTGGGGCTCGGTCATCACTTGCAGGCTGGTGTCGATGTTAACCGCGAAACCCTCAAGCAGACCAAGGACGGCGCTTCCGAACTGGGTGCTGAGCCTCGCCGACAGCGTGAGAGCCAGGAGGTCTGGGTTCAAGACACCTGGATGCCCACCGCGAATCTTGAGTTGGTGCCCGGCGTCCGTTTCCAGAATGACTCCGATTTCGGAACCCACACCGCCCCCAAGATCAATGCGCGCTACGACCTGATCCGGACTGATTCTCTGACCGGCTTCCTCCGCGGTGGTGTCGGCGCCGGATATCGGGTGCCGAATCTCAAGGAGCGGCACTTCACTTTTGACCACAGTCAGCTTGGCTACATCGTGCAGGGGACGCCTGATCTGGAGCCGGAGCAATCCGTCAGCTACCAGTTTGGAGGAGGCCTGTCCTGGAACCGATCTGCATGGCTGGAAGCCAACGCCTTCTTTAATGACATCGAGCAACTGATCCAGACCTCGCCGGATGCCGAGGCTACCGAGGCGCGGAACGACGGAGTTCAGGTTTTCTCCTATGAAAACCTTGCCGAGGCAAGGACCTGGGGATTCGAGACCACGGCTGGCTGGGAACCCTCTGAGCACTGGCGACTCACCGCCGGCTATACCCTGACCCGAACCGAAGACGTGGCAACAGGCGATGAGCTTAATCGCCGCCCGAGGCATCAGGCACGCCTCGGGCTGGATGGTCCGCTTTGGCTGCCCGGATTGTCCTGGAGTGCGAGGCTTCGGTACCAGAGTGAAGAGTTCGTGAATGCGGCCTCGGGAACCCAGTCCCCCGAGTATGCAACGGCCGACCTGAAGCTGAACTACCAGTTCTCCGACCAGCTTCGATTGTTCGCCGGAGCCGAGAACATTAGCGGCGAACAGCGTGATTTTTCCAATGCCAGTGAAGATTTCAGACCGGTTGCCGGGCGTTTCCTCTACGCTGGGCTAACGGTTTCCTTTGGCCAATGATGCCCGAACACCCGAAAAACATATGAAGGAGACATCCATGGAACTTTTCGATAACAGGCCTCTGGCTGTTGTGCTGGCCACCCTGGCTCTGACGGCCTGTGGTGGAGGTAGTGACAACTCCATCGAGGAGGACGATGCAGATAATGTCAGCGATTTTTCCGAGCAGTTGCTGCCCGCGGCAACGGAGACCGTCTACCTCAATCTGGAAACCGGAGCGATGGTGGAGGAAGGTGGCGACTGGCACATTGCCGCCAACCGTCTGAGCTTCAAGGTGAACAGCGGTGCTTCCGGAACCGGCAGCGTTGTCGGCGCTCTGGCTATTGCCCAGGACGATTTTTACGATGGTAATGGCGACCCCGTCGCGAATATGTTCACCAACGCGACCGCCAACTCCGAGCAGGAGCACTTGCTGGGCATTCTTGAAGAGCCGGCTAGCTGGCAGGAGGATGCCTTTGCCAGTGCATTTGGGGCCTCAGATACCTGGTCTCAATATGATTTTGCCACGGGCGTGATCAGCGAGGCAGACGATGTTGGCTATCTGGTGCGTTCTGCCGAGGGAAATAGCTATGCCCGAATGCGGGTTGTCGACTTCAATTTCCCGACCCGCGAAGGACAAGGTATTGAGGATTTTACACTGGAGTTTGACGTGCAGGCCTCTGGCGCGTCGCAATTCAGTACCATACCAGTCACTTTCACCCCCCCTGCAGGCTATGACGGCGGCGACGTATGCTTCGATTTTGACTCAGATGCCGTTGTTGATTGTGACACCAGCGACAACTGGGACGTCCAGGTCGGCTTCTCTGGTCGGGACTGGTACCTGAAATCCAACAGCGGTGTTTCTGGCGCCGGCAAAGGCGGGGCCTCCGACCCGATGACCTGGAGCGAACTTGCCGCCAATGACAGCGATCCGGGTGTTCCCCAGCTCTACAACACGGACTCAACCGGCGGGGTATTCACGGATAACACCTGGTACGCCTACAACCTGACCAACCAACACAAGATCTGGCCCAACTTCCGAACCTTCCTGATCAAGGCTGAGGCTGATGATCCTGAGTCCACGGTCTGGGCGTTGCAGATCGTCGGATACTACGACCAGAACGGAAACAGCGGGCAGCCTACGGTGCGTTGGTTGCCGGTGGAACTTCAGCAAGCCGAGGAGTAAGTCATGCAACAGGCAATAGCCGATTCAGTCAGTGTGCCGGACAACCTGTCGGCCCGATGGGAAGCCATCAGACAACAGGAGCCGAATCTCAGGATCCGCCAGGTCGCAGACCGGCTTGGGGTCAGCGAAATGGCGCTTGTACGACTCCGGGAGCGTGATGCCGTCGTTCCACTCGTAAACGAGTTTAGTCAGATCCTTGGAGCCCTGGAGCAGGTCGGACCGGTGATGATTCTTGCCCGCAACAACGAGGTAGTTCATGAAGTTACCGGTTGCTTCAGAGACTTCACGGTCGGCGGCTCTGGAGCTATGGGGCTGGCGGTTGGAGAGATTGACATACGGGTGTTTTTCAAACATTGGGCCTGGGGCTACCGGGTACTGGAGCAGGTGCGGTCCGGGCTACGGGAAAGCCTTCAGTTTTTCGACCAGTACGGCACGGCCATTCACAAGATCTATCGAGTGGACACGACCGATGCGGATGTCTGGGAAAAAATGGTCGAACGCTTTACAGCAGCCCGCCAGGAAGCCTTTAAACCGGTAGGCCGGCGAGAGACATTGCAGCGTTCGTCCCCGGAAACCGTGGATGTTGATGCGCTGCGCACCGGCTGGGAGAAACTCAAGGATGTCCATCATTTTGGCGCCCTGTTAAAGCGTGCCGGTGCTGACCGCCTGACAGCGCTCGAGCTGGTGCGTGGTGAGTGGGCCACGGAGCTGCAGTCAGGGGATCAGAATGTGCTGGATCGGTTGCTGGGATTGCTGAGAGACAACCAATGCCCGGCGATGTTCTTTGTTGGCAATCCCGGGATTGTCCAGATCTTTACCGGGTGTGTCACAAATGTTCGCCGCACTGGCCCCTGGATGAACGTATTGGATCCGGGCTTCAACCTGCATGCTAATACCGACGGTATCAAACGCTGGTGGTTGGTACGACGTCCGTCCACCGATGGTCTGATCACATCTGTGGAAGCTTTCAATGGAGACGGAGAACTGGTCCTGACGGTTTTTGGTGAACGTAAACCCGGCATTCCGGAATCCGAACTCTGGCGTGAACAGGTCGCAACGCTTGAGGCTTTGTCATGAGGCTGCGGTGGCCCCTGTTCATTCTGATTGGATTGTCGCTGGCATCGGGCTCGGTGTTTGCCGAACCGAGCCGCCTGGTGACTGCAGACGGTGCCATCACCGAAATCGTCTATCGGCTTGGGCAGGAGTCGCGCCTGGTTGGAGTGGATACCACCAGCGGTTATCCGGAGCAAACGGCTGAGTTACCCAAGGTTGGTTATCTGCGCGCTTTGCCTTTCGAGGGCGTTCTGGCACTGAAGCCGGATATGCTGATTACCTCAGAGCAGGCTGCGCCCGCCAGGAATCTTGAGCGCCTCGCGCGCGCCGGGGTTCGGGTTGCGCAACTGCCGTCGCGGTGGACCGCGGAGGCAGCGCTGGAGCGCATATTGTCTGTTGGCGAGCTGCTCGGGGCAGCCGAGGAAGCGCAGGCTCTGGTGGCTGGCGTCGAGGCGGATATCCGCCGGATTCAACAGAACACCGGAAACCGTGATTACCAGCCCAGAATCCTGTTCATCCTCGCCGCTGGCAACCACTCGGTCATGTTGGCCGGGTCGGATACTGCAGCGAATGCTCTGGTTGAACTGATCGGGGCCGAAAATGCCGCCCAGGGTATTAAAGGGTACAAACCGGCCAACCGGGAGGCGATTCTTGCTTCCCGCCCTGATGCGGTGGTAATTGCGGAATCCACTCCGGGCCAGTTCGACATTGCGGGGTGGCCCGAGGTTGAGCGCCTTGAAGCATGGCAGTCCGGGCATCGGCTGGTGGCCGACAGTATGTTCCTGCTTGGCTTCGGCCCTCGCTTGCCGGAAGCGATGGCGGCGCTTAACGATGCCTTGCCCGGCCAAAGGGAAATAGCCGCCAATGATCCGTGACCATTCCGGTCGTTTGCCGTTGGCGCCGGCGCTCTTGTTGCTGGGAACTCTTCTGGCGGTTGCGGCCCTGGCATCGATTGGTAGTGGTGCCTACGACCTTGCACTGATGGATATTCTCAAGGTAGTTGCCGGCCGGGAAGCTTCGGATCCGGTAGCGGCTATGGTTGTGTTGGAAGTCCGGTTACCCCGGTTTCTACTCGGCTTTCTGGTTGGAGCTGTATTGGGGGTTTCCGGCGCGATCCTACAGGGACTTTTCCGAAACCCCCTGGCAGATCCTGGCCTGATTGGTGTCTCCGCTGGTGCGTCACTGGCCGCCATTGCCGTCATCGTTCTTGGCGGGACGGCCCTTGGTGGTTGGGTGACCCTGGCGGGGCAGTGGGCGTTGCCCCTGGCCGCGTTTGCCGGCGGTAGTGGCACCGTCATTCTGGCCTGGCGAATTGCCAGTCGTGCTGGCCAGACGGCTGTGGCAACGCTTCTGTTGGCGGGTATTGCCATTAACGCAGTGGCGGGCGCAGCAACCGGTTTGCTGACGTTCTACGCAAGCGATGAGGAATTACGATCCCTGACGTTCTGGACAATGGGAAGCCTTGGCCATGCTGCCTGGGACGATCTTGTTTTGGGCGCACCTTTCATGATCCTGGCTTTAATGGCAGCACCCTGGCTGGCCAGACCACTGGACGCGTTTCTGTTGGGCGAATCGGTAGTGGGCCACTTGGGGTATCGAACAGCCACCGTTAAGAAGGTAGCGATACTGGTTGTCGGGCTGGGTGTTGGCGCAGCCGTGGCTGTGAGCGGACTGATCGGCTTTGTCGGATTGGTTGTGCCGCACCTGGTAAGGCAGCTGCTGGGGGCGAGTCATCGAGTGGTGTTGCCAGTCAGTGCGCTGATGGGGGGAACTCTGTTGGTTGCGGCTGATGCCATCGCGCGCGTTGTTGTTGCACCCGCCGAGTTGCCCATCGGGCTGATGATGTCTCTGATCGGAGGTCCGTTTTTCCTGGGTTTGCTCATGCGGAGAAAGGTGATGTGATGGTCCTGGAAATTCAGAACTTGAGTGTATCGCTGGCAGGAACGGAGATTGTCAGCGATATCAATCTGACGGTGTCTGCTGGTGAAGTATTGATGCTGCTGGGGCCGAATGGTGCGGGTAAGTCAACGCTTATGAAAGCACTGGCTGGAGAATTGCCGTACCGGGGCCGGATCCGACTTGCAGGCCGCGAACTTGGTGGCTGGTGCCCGGGTGAGCTGGCACGCCATCGGGCGATTATGCCTCAGAGTGTTGAGGTTAACTTCCCACTAACGGTGGAGGAAGTGGTGGCCCTTGGTCGTCCGGCCGCAACCCGCCGATGCGCGGATTCCGTGGCAGAAATCCTGATGGAAGCCCTGGAGATCAAGCATTTGCGGCATCGACTGGTGCCGGGATTGTCCGGCGGGGAACAGCAGAGGTTGCAGCTGGCAAGAGTGCTGGGGCAGATATGGGATACCCGACAGGATCGACTGTTATTGCTGGACGAGTGTACGTCGGCGCTGGACCCCGCGCACCAACAGATGGTGTTGGAGCTGGTAGGCGCAATGGCCAGGGAGCACGGGGTGGCCGTGCTGGCCATCGTCCACGACCTCAATCTTGCGGCTCAGTTTGCAGACCGAATGGTGGTCATGAAGTCTGGCCGCTGCTTTCATGAAGGGGGCTCCAGTGAGGTCCTGACGCCGTCACTATTGAAAGCGGTTTACGGCTATCGGACTCGGGTTATTCAACTCCCTGAGGGCTATCCGCTGGTCATTCCCCTTGCCAGCGGGAGTGCTCAGACTGCGCCGTTGAATCCGGTCTGCCGCCAGGCCTCGTAAACCACCAGGGCGGCGGTATTGGACAGGTTCAGGCTTCGGCTCTCCGGGCGCATGGGTACCCGCAGCCGATTCTGTTCTGGCAAGGCTTCCCGAACGTCTGCCGGCAGCCCTCGGGTTTCTGGCCCGAACATCAGGTAGTCGCCATCCTGGAAAGCGGCCTCGTGATAATGACGGCTGCCTTTCGTGGTGAGCCCGAACAGTCGCGCAGGCTGCTCGGTTTCCAGAAAGCTGGCGTAATCCGGGTGGATCTTCACGGTGGCGTACTCGCTGTAATCCAGCCCGGCCCTGCGCATCTGTTTGTCCTCCAGGGAAAACCCCAGCGGTTCAATCAGGTGTAGCTGACAGCCGGTGTTGGCGCAGAGCCGGATGATATTGCCGGTATTGGGCGGTATCTCCGGCTCATAGAGTACAACGTGCAGCACCGGGCTTAGCGTTCCACTGCCAGGGCAACGCCCATGCCGCCACCGATGCACAAAGTCGCCAGGCCTTTCTTGGCGTCGCGGCGTGCCATTTCGTGCAGCAGGGTAACCAGAATACGGCAGCCGGAAGCGCCGATCGGGTGGCCAATGGCAATGGCGCCGCCATTAACGTTGACCTTGCTGGTATCCCAGCCCATGTCCCGGTTGACCGAGATGGCCTGGGCCGCGAAGGCTTCGTTGGCTTCGATCAGGTCCAGCTCTGCGGCCGTCCAGCCAGCACGCTCAAGGCAGCGCTGGCTGGCGGGAATCGGGCCGGTACCCATGATGGTGGGGTCAACACCAGCATTGGCGTGGGCCTTGATGGTGGCCAGCGGGGTCAGCCCCAGTTCTTTGGCTTTCTCGGCACTGCACACCATCACGGCGGCGGCACCGTCGTTCAGGGATGAAGCGTTGCCCGCGGTCACGGAACCGTCTTTCTTGAACGCCGGGCGCAGTTTGCCAAGGCTGTCTCCGGTCACGCCGTCGCGGGGGCATTCGTCCTTACTGATCACCAGCGGGTCGCCTTTGCGCTGGGGAATGGTGATCGGAACAATCTGGCCGTCAAAATAGCCGGCGTTCTGGGCCGCTACGGCTTTTTGCTGGGAGGCCGCGGCGAATTCGTCCTGCTCGTCCCGGCTGATACCGTACTTCTCCACGATGTTTTCGGCGGTGATGCCCATGTGATAATCGTTGAAGGCATCCCACAGGCCATCGTTCACCATGGTGTCGACCATGCTCCAGTTGCCCATGCGCTGGCCATTACGGCTGTTGGGCAGAACGTGTGGCGCCTGGCTCATGCTTTCCTGGCCACCAGCGACAATCATCTCGGCATCACCGCACTGAATGGCTTGCACCGCCATATGAACCGCTTTCAGGCCGGAACCACATACCTTGTTGATGGTGATCGCTGGTGTGGAGCTTGGCAGGCCGGCATTGATGGCTGCCTGGCGGGCAGGGTTCTGACCGCAACCGGCAGTCAGTACTTGGCCCAGGATTACTTCACCGATCTGCTCGCCGGCCACGCCGGTTTCTTCCATCAGCGCCTTGATCACGGCGGAACCGAGTTGGTCGGCCCGCAGGCTGGACAAGCCGCCACCGAAGCTGCCAACAGCGGTACGTTTTGCGGCAACAATCACGACATCACGCATGGGAATTCTCCGTTGCAAAGGGCAGGATCAGGAAGATGCCTGCCGGCGTGTGAATACAAGATGGCAAGCATTGTAGCGGGAAAGCCCGGCTCGGCCAAAACAACCAAGGTATGGGTTGATTCGGCCTACCGGTGCTGATTCACATATTCAGGCTGCGGCCGCCGTCGACGGAAAGAATCTGACCGGTCACGAACGGGGCATCGCACAAAAGGTAGGCGATGGCACCGGCAATGTCGTCGGGGTTGCCGGTACGGGCCAGAGGTGTTTTGTCCAGAATGGCCTGCTGGTAAACCGTGTCGATTTCGGCCTCGCCCTCTGGCCAGAGGATAGCGCCAGGCGATACACCGTTTACCCTGATCCCTGGGGCATGATCTTTGGCCCAGGATCGGGTGAGGGCGGCCAGGCCCGCTTTGCTGGCACAATACAGGGGGTGATCGTTCAGCGGTTTCTCACTGTAGATGTCGATCAGATTTATCACGGCCCCATTGTTCTTCTTCAACTCAGGCAGGCAGTGTTTGAGCAAAAAGAATGGCGCTTTCAGGTTGGCGCCCATGATGGCGTTCCAGTCGTCTTCACCGGAGTCTTCGGTGGTTCTGGGATAGAAGACTGAGGCGTTGTTGACCAGGCCATCCAGCCGCTCCCAATGTTGGCAGGCGGTTTTGGCCAGCCTGGCAACCTGTTCCATGTCTGTCAGGTCTGCCTGTATCGAGGTGGCTGAGTCAGACCGTTCCCGGTTCAGTTTTTCCATCAGTTCGGCCGCTTGGTCCGCCCTCGAACGATAGTGGATGACCACATTCCAGCCCCGGGCGTGCAGGACCTCCGCGGTACGGGCGCCGAGACGGTGGGCGGCGCCGGTGATCAGAACAACAGGAGCTGCCATAAAGAATTCCTCTGGTCAGTTGGTCAATGCCTGTTTGATACGTGCCAGCCGCTCGTTGCGGATTGCATCGCCCAGGGCTTTTCCTTTGTGGCCCTGTTTGATCAGGTCTTGCGGGTTGACCGCTGAGGCGTGTCGTGCGGCCAGGTTGAGCCGGTCAAGTCTGTCTGACTGGCCGGGTTTGACGGCGCAGGCAAGGGTTTCCTGCAAGTCGAGAAAACGCTCCGGGCGGCGCGAGAGGTCGGCTTTCTCCAACAACGCCAGAGCTTGCTCCGGCGCAAGGGCCTTCGGGCCCTGATCGCCCAGGTGCTCCATGTAAAGGCAGACCAGGTGGACCATGTCTTTGCAGTCATTCGGGCTTTTCATGGCTTTTGCGCGAGCGACAGCGGCGGGTTCCGGCACGGCGCACAGCAATGCGGCGAAGCGCTGGGCCGTGTTGCCGTTTTTCCGGTGCACGCAATGCAGTGCCTGAAGCCCGTGCTGGAGAATGCCCGGGCTGGCGAGCTCTGGAAGTAGAACCTCAAGGGCGCCAACGTCTTTGAGCACATCGAAAAAGACACCTGGCGCTTTCTCATGCAGTGCTCGCTGAACCTCCTGCCATACGCGCTCCGGGACAAGATCCTCCAGTTCGCCCTCACGGACCATCTGTTGCATCAGGGCCCTGGTTTCGTGGCATACGGTAAAACCCATGGGTTGCAGGCGTGCGGCAAACCGTGCGGTTCTCAGGATGCGCAGGGGGTCTTCCGCAAAGGCTTCGGACACATGACGAAGCTTTTTCTGCTCGAGGTCGCCGTGACCGTGGAAAGGATCGACCAACTGGCCATCTTCGGTTTCTGCCATGGCGTTGATGGTCAGGTCCCGGCGCTTCAGATCCTGCTCCAGGGTGACATCCGGGGCGCTGTATACGGTAAACCCATGGTAGCCCCGGCCCTGCTTGCGTTCGGTGCGGGCCAGGGCGTATTCCTCGCCGGTTTTCGGGTGCAGGAAAACCGGGAAATCGGCCCCTACCTGTTTGAAACCCTTCGCTCGCATTTCATCTGGTGTGCTGCCGACCACCACCCAGTCACGGTCTTTTACCTCAAGGCCGAGCAGTTTGTCCCGAACGGCGCCGCCTACCAGATAGGTTTGCATGGAGCTGGGGTTTCCTTTGGTGTGTGGGTGCAGATCGGTAGATTATCCGGCCACAGTCTGCCGTAGGCAAACCCCAACCGTGACTTTGAGCGGCAAGGACGCGGTGAGGCACAAAAAAAGCCCGGCTTGCGGGGCAGGCCGGGCTCTGGAACTACGGCGATATCAGAAGGAGGTGCCAAGCTCGATCGCGGCACCCACATCAGCGCTGCTGTACAGGGCGCCAATATCCAGACGCGCGCCGAGAACGTTCAGTCCCAGACCAGCGGTGAATTGGGTATCTTCTTCAATACCGTCGTTGTCGCTGTTGCTGGCCAGGTTGTGGCGGATACCGGCGCGCAGCTGGGCGTAGCGCCAGGCGTCGAATTCGGCACCGACCGCCAGCCATTGGGTGTCGTCTTCAAAGCCGAAGGCTTTTTTCTTGGTCAGGTCCAGTTCGGCGGTGACTACGTGGTAGTCGCTCTTGTGGGCGATGGCGGCGGTAACCATGGGGTTGAGTTCGAGGGTGCGTTTCTCTTCGCCAAGTAGCGGGCGTGCCTGTGCGGAGTCCAGCTCCATCGGAATCAGGTTTTTGACCACCACACCGGCATTCCACTCGCGGTTCTCACCGAAGGCATAGGCGGCACCGATGTCCAGGTTGAAGCCGCTTTTGTCAGTTTCGAATTCGTCACTATCGAAGTCATCGTCTTCAAAACCTGAGACGGTTTCGGTGTATTGGAAAGTGCGAAGCTCGACATATTTTGGGGTGACGCCGAACTGGAATTGCTCGCCATTGTTCAACTCAAAGGTTGTGGCCAGGCTGATGCCGACCTCAGCAACTGCCGACGCCAGAATGCGGCCCCTGGATTTCAGATCCCTGTCCAGGTCTGCAGTGGCAAGCTCCAGTGCAGTAGCGGTTTCGAGCTCCCTCAGGAACGCATCATCATCCGGATCCAGTTCGCCCCTGACGGTCGCCCTGATGGCGCCATCTGCCACAAAGCCTACTGAAATGGAATTCGTGGGAATAGCAAAGGCAATGCCCAGGCCAGCATCGACCCGAACAGTGTCGCGATCAAAGTTGTTCAAACGCTCCCGAAGATCACCTGCGAGACGACGTGCTTCTTCGGGGTTAGAGGTTCTGTTCAGTCCCTGGAACTCATCAATCACATCCTGAATATCATCAATCTGATCAACAACTTCTTCTTCATCCGCAAATCGTGCATTGACCGAAGGCAGCATCAGGCCGAAATCATCCGCCCAGTCGTGCTGGGGTGCTGCCATCATGGCCGGGTTGGCCAAGGGGGCAGCAGAGGGATGTGCTACGGCGACGCCAGTCCCGCCCATGGCGAAGGAGCGCGCAGACATGGGTGCCTGCGGGCTCGCAAGGGCAGAGGTGGTGGCAATGGAAAGGCTGATGGCCAGGGACAATTTGCAAAGGCGGTTTGTTTTCATGAACAGTCCTGAGTTGTTATATGCAGGTACAAACAATTAAGTACTTGAAAGGTTAGACGAGTTTAATCCGTGAAGCAGCTCACAACGGGTAACGGTTTGTTCCCGAACTGTAAACGAAGGCAGACTGTTGCCGCTTTCCCAAGGGAGAAAGATCGTTGATTTTGAAAAAGCAAGTAACATCATTGGGTTGCTGATGCTGGCGCGATTTTTTCATGGATACTGCAAAAGTGTTTTCCGGAGACAAGATAATGACACTGCGATGGACTCTCGTGCCTGTTCTGGTTTTTACATTGGCAGCCTGCGCGCCGGTGGGCAGTTATCAGAACAGCTCGCAGGATACCCGTACTGAATTTGAACCCATCACCGTTCGGGTCAGTGGTTTTGGCACCTACCAGGATGTTCGTGAGGACCGCATAAATCCTCGAAAGCGGTTGATGGCCAGGCGCGCTTCCCAACTGGATGCCTATCGGAACCTGGCTGAGCGGGTGTACGGTACGGTGATTTACGGCAGCTCTACGGTGAATGATTTTGTCGTTAACAATGACAACTTCCGCACCTATGTAGACAGTTATATACGCGGTGCACGGATGGTGGCGGTGAACGAGCATAGCGATGGTGTGATTGAGACAGTGATGGAGCTCAAGCTGGAACCAAGGTTTCGCGAGTGCGTTTCACGGGTGGTGGATGATCAAGTTCGGGATCAATGTATGATCCCCATGCCGCGTCAGAACGACCGGGTAGGGGATGTGGAAACCCGGCGCACCCAGTCACTCTATTATCTGGACTAATCCGCTAATGCCCTGGCGGAATGCGGGAGAACTATGAAAGCCATTGTTCTATTGTTGCTTTGGGTCTGCTCGGGCGTGGTCAGTGCCGCCGTGCTTGAGGGGGTGGGCCATGCCAATATCCGGGAGAACAATCTGGACCAGGCCCGCGCCGAGGCCCGGCAGGCGGCCATGCGTGATCTCGCCCTGCAGTATGAGGCCAGCGTAAGCACACAGGATACGCTTGAAAACGGTGAGCTGACACAGTCCCGAACGCGGCTTTCGGCCACCGCCCAGTTACGTAACGCCACCATCGTGGATGAATACCGCAGCGGCAACCTTTTGCGGGTGGTGGTGCGGGCCGAGATGGCGGATACCTCTGGTACCGAAAGCTGTAAGGCCGGGGAAGCCTCCGGGCTGCGCAAGCGAGTTGCAGTGACAGGCTTTCCGATTGTCCGGCCACAGCAGGGAGGAAACCCGGGGCTCGATGACGCCGGAGAGAAATTGCCGCAGGCACTGATTGCCCGCTTGCAGTCTCAGGGCAGAATGCAGGTGTTGGGCTCTACCTCGTTGCAACTTTTCAGCGATTTGCCAGACGCACCGACCTCGCGCCAGAATCTGGCGGCGAATCATTTGACTAATGTGGTCCAGCTGGCCCGGGAACTGGGAGCACAATTCGTGGTGTCGGGTGTGATTCGCGATATTGGGGTAGCAGATCCAAACGCCTGGGGCAGTTCCATCGTCAATCGCATGCAGCGTGGCATTGGCCTGGTGGATACCAGTCGCCGCTTTGAAGCAGAAGTGATGGTGTTCGATGGCTTCAGCGGTTCGCCAGTGTTTCGTCAGCGCTTTGAAACCTCTGCCCGCTGGGATCCGAAAGGCACGGGCACCGGTGGCTTTGCTTCGGCCGGCTTTGAAAAATCGGAGTGGGGGCAGGCGGTGTCAGGCGTGATTGATGACATGGCGATAGCCGTGAACAATGCGCTGGCGTGTCAACCGTTCATGGCCCGGGTGACCCGTGTGGAGAGCAATCGTGTGACCCTGGCTTCCGGTGCGACAGCCGGATTGCGGCCGGGCGACGAGCTCAATATCTACCGTAGTCAGCGCTATTTCGATTCACTGGATGGTACACCGGAGCTGACGGATGCGAAGGTGTCCATTACTCTGGATAACGTCCACCCGGATTTCAGCACCGGTCGCCTGCCTGTGACCGGTGGCCAGGTGAATATCCAGAGGGACGATATGGCGATAATCTGGTGAGATCAGGCGGCTTCGGCCGCCGCGATGTCCCGGATCTTCCCGACCATAGCCCGCAGGCCGTTACCCCGTGTCGGGGAGATATGGCGGAACAGGTCCAGTTGTTCAAACAGTTCATCGATGTCGGTGGCCAACAATTCTCGCGGTGTCTTGCCGTTCAGGGCTACCAGTATAATGGCCGCCAGACCGCGCACGATGATGGCGTCTGAGTCGATCAGCAGGAACAGTTTGCCGCTGTCCTCATCGTGATGGTGAACCAGCCACACCTGACTCTGGCAGCCATGCACGTAATTCTCTTCTGTCCGCTCGTCATCCGGGAACGCCGGCAACTGTTTGCCCAGGTCCACGATGTAGGCGTAGCGCTCTTCCCAGTCGTCCAGAAACTCAAAGGCGTCCAGAACGTCTTCCAGGGTGGTTTTTACCCCCAGAGGGTTGTCGAGAAATTGTTCCTTGCTGGCGGTCATAGCATTCCCAGTTCGAGTTTGGCTTCGTCGGTGAGCATATCGTTGTTCCAGGGCGGATCAAAGGTCAGCTCAACCGTTACCTTGTCGACGTTGGGGACATGCTCCACCTTGGTTTGCACATCGTTGGTGATGACCGGGCCCATGCCACAGCCCGCGGCGGTGAGGGTCATCCGGATATAAACGTGATTGCCGTGTTCAGTGCCGTTTTCGATCTTGCACTCATAGATCAGGCCCAGATCCACCACGTTGACCGGGATTTCCGGGTCGTAGCAGTTGCGCAGGGCTTCCCACACCTGGTTTTCGTTGATGGTGCCGTCTTCCGGGGTGTCAAAGCTGCTTTCCAGGGGCTGCTTACCCAGGGCGTCTGCGTCGTGACCTTCAATGCGAGCCAGGTTGCCATTCACCGCTACGGTAAAGGTGCCACCGAGGGACTGGGTGATGGTCACGAAGGTGTCCGACGGAATCATGATTTCCGTACCGGAAGGCACCAGCCGGGCTTCCACTTCGCGTTTTGTCAGTACGACTTCGCGTTCTTGCATGCTCTATCAGCCTTTCTAAAGCTCTTTTGGCCACAGACGGCACTGACGAACACGGACTAGAAAAACCTTTATCTTTCCGTCCGTGATGGTCCGTGTCGTCCGTGGCTAATTTGTATTTCAAGCCACCGTAAAACTCTCGCCACACCCACATTCTGCCGTAGCATTCGGGTTGCGGAAGCGGAACAGCGAGTTCACGCCCTCGGTGACAAAGTCGATTTCAATACCATTCACCAGGGGCAGGTGTTCCTGCTTTACGAACACGTCCACACCGTCGATGGTAAAAATACGGTCATCGGATTCCGGGGTTTCCACCCACTGGGTTTCATACTTGAAGCCGGAGCAGCCACTCTTTTTGATGGCCAGGCGAATGCCCTTGGCTTCCGGTTTTTTATCCAGTTGTTTGCGAACGTGTTTGACCGCCGTCGGAGTCATGGTCACGTTCACATCATTTGGGGTGAAGACTTCGGCTGACATGTTTCCACCTCCTCAGGCAAACAGGCGCTGGATCTTTTGCAGGCCGGTAAACAGTTTCTCGACCTCTTCCAGCGTATTGTAGAACGCAAATGAAGCCCGGGCTGTACCGGGTACTCCGTAGAAATCCATCAATGGCATGGCGCAATGGTGGCCGGTGCGGATGGCAATGCCTTGCTGGTCGAGCAGGGTGCCGATGTCGCTTGGGTGCAGGCCGGCAATCTTGAAGGACATGACCGGTACTTTCTGCCTCGCGGTGCCGATAATCTCCATGCCCGGAACCGTCTCAACCAGTTCGTTGGCACGGATAAGCAGGGCATTTTCTGCCGCTTCCATGGCCTGGCGATCCAGCCTGTCCAGGTAGTCTATCGCGGCCGCAAGGCCGACGGCTTCGGCAATTGCCGGGGTGCCAGCTTCAAACTTGTAGGGCAGAACGTTCCAGGTGGTGCGCTCGAACGACACCCGCTCAATCATCTCGCCTCCACCCTGGTAAGGAGGCATTTCTTCCAGCAGTTCTGCACGGCCATACAGCACACCGATGCCGGTAGGGCCGAACAGTTTGTGGGATGAAAACACGTAGAAATCGCAACCCAGCGCCTGCACATCCGGCTTGAAGTGGGGCACGGCCTGGGCGCCGTCAATCAGGGTGATCACGCCCTGTTTCTTCGCCTGTTCGATCAGTGGCGCCACCGGGTTTACTGTGCCCAGCACGTTGGACACGTGGGTAAGGGCCAATACTCGCGTGCGCTCGTTTAGCAGGCTGTTGAATGAATCCAGGTCAAGCTCGCCTTCGGGGGTCACCTGCACAGGGACCACTTTGGCGCCGGTGCGCTCGGCGATCATCTGCCACGGCACGATGTTGGCGTGGTGTTCCATATGACTGACCAGGATCTCATCGCCGGCTTTCAGGCGCGGAGCCAGGCCATTGGCTACCAGATTAATGGCTTCGGTGGTGCCCCGGGTCCAGATGATCTCTTTGGTGCTGGGGGCGTTCAGGAAGTGCCGCACGATTTCCCGGGCACCTTCAAAAGCCGTTGTGGCGCGGTCTCCCAGGGTATGGGCGCCTCGGTGCACGTTCGAGTGCATTTCCCGGTAATAGCGATCCATGGCATCCAACACCGCCTGCGGCTTCTGGGCCGAAGCGCCGTTGTCCAGATACACCAGCGGCTTCCCGTTGATTTCCTGTGCCAGGATCGGGAAGTCTCGGCGGATGGCTTCTACATCAAACGCCGGGGAGTTGGTGTTCTTTACCACGGACAGGTCAGTCATGCCCTCAGGCCTCCTGAAAGGTTTGCTCAAAGAAATCGTTGAGCCGCGCCTGGGCAGTTTCGCGCACGGCTTCCACTGGAATCTGCTGCACCAGCTCATTGATAAACGCCATGGTCAACAACACGTTGGCCTGCCGGCGGCCAATGCCGCGGGATACCAGATAGAACACCGAGGTTTCATCCAGCTGGCCAATGGTGGCGCCGTGTGCGCACTTGACGTCGTCCGCATAGATCTCCAGTTCCGGCTTTGTATCGATCTCTGCACCGTTAGACAGCAGCAGGTTTTTGTTGTTCATATCCGCGTTGGACTTCTGGGCGTCCTGGTGGATATGAATCCGGCCGTTGAAGATAGCGTGGGATTGGTCCGCAGCAATATTGCGGTAGGTCTCTTCGCTGTTGCAGTGGGCAGCCACATGGTCAATGGAGGTGTGGTTGTCGTAATGCTGTTTGCCTTGGGTAACCACCACACCATTAAGCTTGGTTTCGGCCCCTTCACCTTCCAGGCGAACCTGCAGATCGTGCCGACGCAGCGGGCCGCCGAAGCCCACGCAGTGGCTTTCGAACCGGGAGCTGCGTTGCTGCAGAACGCCGGTAGCGCCAATGTGCTGAACGTTTTCGCCTTCCATGTTCAGGCGAATGCTGGTGATGTTGGCGCCATCGGCCAGGTTGAATTCGGTAACGGTGTTAACCAGGGCGCTTGCGTCACCACTGGAAATGTATTCTTCCACCAGCGTCATCTGGCTGTTGGCGCCGGCTTCCACATATATGCGCGGATAGGCCGAACCACTGGCATCAGCGGTGGTTTCGTGGATCACAAACAGCGGCTGGTCGAGCACGGCACCCGGCTTCAGGCGAATCAACAGGCCGTCCTCAAAACGGGCGCCGTTCACGCGGGCAAACTGCGCCTGATCATGGTCCAGGGTGCAGCCCAATTGCAATGACACCGCCTTGGCATCGTCTTCATCCAGATCACTGAAACTCTGGATGATAATGCCGTTCAGGTCCGGATACTCACTGGCTTCCGGGATCATCACACCGTTATTGAAAACAACCTTGTAACCCGGCACCGCCAGGCTGTTGCCGCCTTTGCCTTCAGCGGGCAACGAGATGGCCATATCGTCGGTCAGCTTCAGGTACTTGCTGGAATACTTCCAGTTCTCGGTTTTTCGGGTCGGCAGTGGCATGTCCACCAGTGCGCTGGCCCGTTGTTTACGCAGCGCCAGCAACGGCTCCGGCAAAGATTGCCCGGCCGGGTGCAGGAAGGCGCTGGAAAGCGTGGGTGCTGATTTCATTCCGCGACCTCCTGATCAGTTACTGGTGTCTTCGTCTTTGATGCCCAACCAGCCGTAACCTTTCTCTTCCAGTTCCAGGGCGAGCTCACGGCCGCCGGACTTGATGATCTTGCCGCCGGCCAGCACGTGCACGTAGTCGGGCACAATGTGGTTCAGCAGGCGCTGGTAGTGGGTCACCATCAAAATAGCGCGATCTTCTGAGCGCAGGGCGTTAACACCATCGGACACCACTTTCAGGGCGTCGATGTCCAGGCCGGAGTCGGTTTCGTCCAGAATGGCCAGTTTCGGCTGCAGCAGCAGCGCCTGCATGATTTCGTTGCGCTTTTTCTCGCCGCCGGAGAAGCCTTCGTTGACGCCGCGCTTGAGGAAGGCCGGATCCAGGTCTACCTGTTTGGAGACTTCTTTGGCCAGCTTCATGAATTCCGCGGCGTTCATTTCTTCCTCACCCCGGTGCTTGCGCATGGCGTTTACGGCGGTGCGCAGGAACTGAAGGTTGCTGACACCGGGGATTTCCACCGGGTACTGGAATGCCAGGAAGATACCTTCGCGGGCGCGCTCTTCGGTTTCCAGGTCCAGCAGGTTGTCGCCGTTGAGGGTGACTTCGCCGCTGGTGACTTCAAATGCCTCGTTGCCTGCCAGAACCTGTGACAGGGTACTCTTACCGGAACCGTTCGGGCCCATAATGGCGTGAACTTCCCCGGCTTTGATCTCCAGGTTGATGCCTTTGAGGATTTCTTTGCCCTCAACGGAGGCGTGCAGGTTTTTGATGCTCAGCATTTGTACGCTTCTCTCTTTTTAACCGTCTGAATTCTTTTCCTGCCCCAAGTATGGGGGAGTCAGCCATCAGGGTGTCCCTTCCGGGATACGCTGTGAATACGTCCCTGTACGCTCGACAAAATCATCCCTGATTTTGACGATCCCGGAAGGGACACCCTGACGGCTTCCGTGATACTTGTGTGTATGCCGTCTCGTTAACCAACGGAGCCTTCAAGACTGACTTCCAGCAGCTTGCCGGCTTCCACAGCAAACTCCATCGGCAACTCCTTGAACACTTCCTTACAGAAGCCGTTCACGATCATGGACACTGCCTGCTCCGGGTCGATACCACGCTGACGGCACAGGAACATCTGCTCGTCGCTGACCTTGGAGGTGGTGGCTTCGTGTTCCACGATGGCCGATTTGTTCTTGCTTTCGATGTACGGGAAGGTGTGGGCGCCACAGCGGTCGCCGATCAGCAGCGAGTCGCACTGAGTAAAGTTACGTGCACCTTCTGCACCCGGGCCGAATTTCACCAGGCCGCGGTAGGCGTTGGAGCTGCGGCCGGCGGAGATGCCCTTGGAGATGATGGTGCTCTTGGTGTTCTTGCCAAGGTGGATCATCTTGGTGCCGGTGTCGGCCTGCTGGTAGTTGTGGGTGAGGGCGACGGAGTAGAACTCGCCTACGCTGTTCTCACCACGCAGTACGCAGCTCGGGTATTTCCAGGTGATGGCGGAGCCGGTTTCTACCTGGGTCCAGGAGATCTTGGAGTTTTTGCCGATGCAGGCGCCGCGCTTGGTTACGAAGTTGTAGATGCCGCCTTTGCCGTTTTCGTCGCCCGGATACCAGTTCTGTACGGTGGAGTATTTAATCTGGGCGTCGTCCAGGGCGACCAGTTCTACCACCGCTGCGTGCAGCTGGTTTTCGTCCCTCATCGGAGCGGTGCAGCCTTCCAGGTAGCTTACGTAGCTGCCTTCTTCGGCGATGATCAGGGTACGTTCGAACTGACCGGTGTTGGCGGCGTTGATCCGGAAGTAGGTAGACAGTTCCATGGGGCAGCGAACGCCCTTCGGGATGTACACGAAGGAGCCATCGGAGAACACGGCGGAGTTGAGGGCGGCGAAGTAGTTGTCGCCGGCCGGGACGACGCTGCCCAGGTATTTCTTAACCAGCTCCGGGTATTTCTGCACCGCTTCGGAGATGGGGCAGAAGATCACGCCGGCTTTTTCCAGCGGTTCTTTGAAGGTGGTGGCTACCGAGACGGAATCGAAGACGGCATCAACCGCAACGCCGGCCAGCTTGGCCCGTTCGTGCAGGGGGATGCCCAGTTTTTCGTAGGTGCGCAGCAGCTCCGGATCAACGTCGTCCAGGCTCTGGGGCATGTCTTCTTTTTTCTTGGGTGCGGAGTAGTAGGAGATGGCATCGTAGTCGACCTTCGGGAAGTCTACGTGGGCCCACTCCGGCTCGTCCATCTCCAGCCAGCGACGGTAGGCCTTCAGGCGCCATTCCAGCATGAACTCCGGCTCCTGTTTGATCTCGGACAGGCGGCGGATTACGTCTTCGTTGAGGCCGGGCTCGAAGGTGTCGGATTCAATCTCGGTCACGAATCCGTGTTCGTATTCCCGTTTGATCAGC
>NZ_LOCO01000018.1:0-49062 GCF_001574445.1 Marinobacter excellens LAMA 842 | reverse complement strand
CTTTCACCTCGTTGTCGGTGGTCGCCATGATCGTCGCTCCGTAATTCTCTCATCTGGGGCTTGGTGCCTGAGTGGCGGGTGGGGCTTTGTTGGCTGGCCCGCTTTCCCGTTGTTTCTGGCGAGTGATTATACAATACCAGAGTAATTTAGTCAGGTATTAAATCGGTCGATCAGGGATTATACCTTAATCGGCCCTCAGGGCACTAAGGGCCGACCGAAGGCGGGAGGTCAGCTGTGGGCAGGCAGGATGCGGGTCAGGTAGCTGAACTGTAGGGATTCCGGCAAGTCTTCGGGCCTGGGGATGCGCACAAAGTGGCCGCTGCCCGGTGCGTAGTCCATGGCTTCGCCGTTGCGGTTTTCCATGGAGCTGGCGCTGAAGCGCAGGTTGCCGGCCGGGGTGATGAGTTCGAGTTGGTCGCCGGGGGCGAATTTGTTTTTGACGTCGATGGTGAGCCATCGGTCATCCGCATCGGTAATGGTGCCTACCACTTGCTGGGTGCCGAGGTAGGAGGAGCCCTGTTCGTAGGTCTGGTATTCCTGGGGTACGTGGCGGCGGAGGAAGCCTTCGGTGTAGCCGCGGTTCGAGAGGGCTTCGAGTTCGTTCATCATGTGCATGTCGAAAGGTTTGCCGGCGAGGGCGTCGTTGATGGCCTGGCGGTAGACCTGGGTGGTGCGGGCCACGTAGTAGGTGCTTTTGGTTCGGCCTTCGATTTTCAGGGAGTGGACGCCCATGTTGACCAGTTCGGCGACGTGCTGGACGGCGCGGAGGTCTTTGGAGTTCATGATGTAGGTGCCGTGTTCATCCTCGTAGGCGGGGATGAAGCCGCCGGGGCGGTTGGGTTCTTCCAGGAGGATTTCTTTGGGTTCGTATGTTTCCACGGCGTTGGCGGAGGTGGCGATCAGGTCGCCGGTCTGGTCGTGGCTGTGTTGTACCGGTTTGTAGTTCCAGCGGCAGGCGTTGGTGCAGGCGCCCTGGTTGGCGTCGCGGTGGTTCATGTAGCCGGACAGCAGGCAGCGGCCGGAGTAGGCCATGCATAAAGCACCGTGCACGAACACTTCCAGTTCCATCCCGGGGACTTTTTCGCGGATCTCGCGGATTTCATTCAGGGCCAGTTCCCGGGACAGGATGACCCGGTTGATGCCCTGGCGGCGCCAGAATTCGACGGTGGCCCAGTTGACGGCGTTGGCCTGGACTGAAAGATGGATCGGTTGGTCCGGCCAGTGTTCCCGCACCAGCATGATCAGGCCCGGGTCAGACATGATCAGGGCGTCGGGCTTATGCTCCAGCACTGGCGCCAGGTCTCGCAGGTAGCTGCGTACCTTGTCGTTGTGGGGGGCAATGTTGGAGACCAGATAGAACTGTTTGCCAAGTTCGTGAGCCCGTTCAATGCCAGCGCCAAGGGCTGCAATGTCTTTGAAACTGTTGTTCCTTACTCTCAGCGAGTACCGTGGTTGGCCGGCATAGACGGCATCGGCGCCGTACGCGAAAGCGGTTTCAAGGTGTTCGGGGGTGCCGGCAGGCGCGAGCAGTTCCGGGGTGGTCATGGGGGCTCCGGGTGGTTCTGGTAATCAGTGGTTGCAGGAAGGGCATCATGAAAAATGTGGATTTTGCCCTAAACTGAGTGCATCGCCATTGATCTTGCTCAAAAGTCGTATTGATTGATCTCGGCTAACATGTGTACGCTGACAAACTTTCACAGTGGATTAAAACAGAATGGCAGGGGGAATTGGCATGGCATCGGAGCCTCTGGGGCCTGAGGTTTCAAAGCGTTCACTGAGTAATCGGGTCAGTGTGCTGATCCGGCTTCAGTTGGCGCGTGGCAAGGTGGGTGTGGAGGCGGTGGCAGGGCAGCTGAACATGAGTCGCTACACGTTGCACAAGAAGCTGCGGCAAGAGGGGCTGACGTTTGCGTCGCTGCTGGAGCAGGTGCGCCGTGAGCAGGCCATCACCTACATGAAGGATAAGACCAAGCCGCTGGTAGAGATTGCCGAACAGCTTGGTTTTTCGGAACTCAGCGCATTCAGCCGGGCGTTCAAGCGCTGGATGGGCACTCCGCCGGCTGAATATCGCTCGCTCAGGCTGTCCTGATCAGACTTTTTTGAAGATCAGGGTGGCGTTGGTGCCGCCAAAGCCGAAGCTGTTGCTCATCACCAGGTCCAGGTTCTGGTTGTCCTGACGTTCCCGAACGATGGGGTAACCTTCGGCGCCTTCGTCCAGGTTCTGGATGTTGGCAGACGGGGCAATAAAACCTTCCCTTTGCATGATCAGGGTGTAAATGGCTTCGTGCACGCCAGCGGCACCCAAAGCATGGCCGCACAGGGGCTTGGTGGAACTCAGTGGCGGGATCTTGTCGCCAAAGGTGTCCTTCAGAGCTTTCAGCTCGGTGATGTCACCGGCCGGGGTGCTGGTGCCGTGGGTATTGATGTATTTGATCTCACCGCCAGCCTGCGCCATGGCCTGCTTCATGCAGCGAACTGCACCTTCACCGCTCGGGGCGACCATATCGGCGCCGTCAGAGGTAGCGCCAAAGCCGACCAGTTCGGCCAGGATGGTGGCGCCGCGGGCTTCTGCGTGCTCCAGGGATTCCAGTACCAAAGCACCTCCACCGCCGGAAATAACAAAGCCGTCGCGGTCCGCATCGTAGGTGCGTGAGGCCAGTTCCGGTGTGTCGTTGTACTTGGTGGATAGCGCGCCCATCGCGTCGAACATCAGGCTCAGAGTCCAGTGAATGTCCTCACCACCACCAGCCAGCATGACTTCCTGACGGCCCAGGGCGATCTGATCTGCCGCGTGGCCAATGCAGTGGGCACTGGTGGCGCAGGCAGAGGTGATGCCGTAGTTGATGCCGGTAATACCGAACGCGGTGGTAATGGATGCGTTGATCGCGCTACCCATGGTGCGGGGCACCCGATAAGGGCCTACCCGGCGAATGCCTTTGTCGCGATGGGTGTCGATGGCGTCCAGAAGCTCCACGGTGGAGGCGCCGCCAGTACCAAATACCGCACCGGTGCTGTTGGCACGAACCTGTTCGTCGGTCAGGCCTGCCTGTTCGATGGCTTCTTTTGCTGACAGGTAGCAGTAGCCAGCCGCCGGCGACATGAAGCGCCAGATCTTGCGGTCGATCAGTTCCGACAGGTTCAGGTCGATCTTGCCCGCAACGTGGCTGCGCAAGCCGTTGTCTCTGGCCTCTTCGCTGAAGGCGATGCCGGAGCGGGATTCCCGAAGGGACTGGGCTACTTCTTTCTGGTTGGTTCCGAGGCTGGAGACAATCCCCATGCCGGTTACAACAACGCGACGCATCGTGCTAACTCCTAAAAGTCATCAGTAGATGTGAACAGGCCAACCCGAAGGTCTTTGGCGGTGTAGATTTCCCGGCCGTCGACTTCCATACGGGCATCCGCAATTGCCATGGTCAGCTTACGGCGGATGAGGCGTTTGATGTCCAGGCGGTAAGTAACCTTTTTGTTGGTCGGCAACACCTGGCCAAAGAATTTCACTTCGCCGGCACCCAGGGCGCGGCCTTTGCCTTCGCCACCAGTCCAGGCCAGAAAGAAACCCACCAGCTGCCACATGGCATCCAGGCCCAGGCAGCCGGGCATCACCGGGTCGCCCTGAAAATGCACTTTGAAGAACCAGAGGTCCGGGTTGATGTCCAGTTCGGCCACCAGGCTGCCTTTGCCGAATTCACCGTCGTCTGCCGCAATGTGGGTGATGCGGTCTACCATCAGCATTTCATCGATGGGCAGGCGCATGTCGCCCGGGAACAATTCGCCGTGACCACAGCGGATCAGGTCTTCTTTGTCAAAGTGATCAGGATACATATTGCCTGTGTCTCTGTTGCAGAATCATTTCTTCTACTTTAGCGCTTATCGCCAGAAGAGCTATTGACCTTTAGTGGATGATAGCCGGCGTGAAGTTCCTCTTGGTTTGGAAATAGTTCGCAGAAATCCTGTTTTGATGGTCATCAAGGTGCTCGCGCGGGAGGCTTGCTACTTTGGTCGCGCCTATGGGTTTTGAATCTCTCTACCCCTCTCGGCCATCGGCTCTGGGGCTGGCCAGTACACCGGTGTAGCGAACCAGGAAGATAGTGTAGGCGATCACCCACAGCGCGGTGCTGGTGCCGATGCCGGGGTGCCAGGGAATGACATCAAATGCGGTGATAACTCGAATAACCGCCGCCAGTTGCACCGCCACAAAAGCCAGAACCATGCCTTTGGGTAAAATCAGTGGGCGGCCGGTGTGACCCAGGGAGACCCGGGCGATCACGCCCAGAATCAGGCAGCCAACGGCGCCGGTACCCGCGGCGTGGGTCCAGGCATTGCTTGGCCAGCCTGCCAGCAAAGAACCGGCGAGTAACAGCAAGGCCACCGGTACCCAGAGAATGGACAGGTGCAGTATCCACAACAAGGGTTCACTGCGCACCAGCCAGCCTTTCCAGTTTGCCAGGCGAACCAGCATCAGCACGGCAGCCACCACCGCCAGTATGGCGGTTACCGTTTGCCACCCGGTAATCAGTGAGGCCATCAGCAGGATCATGGAGAACACCGCTGCCATATCCAGGGCTGGAATCATTTTGACAGCCTCGGCGTTGCCGCCTCGCTGGCGAAGCCAGCCGGCGGAGAAGGCTGGTGTAATACGGCCGCCAATGATGCTGATCAGGGCCATGGCCATAATCAGCGCGCCATAGCTGAAGGACATATCCAGCCGGGTCACAAAGCCGATCTGCATCAGCCAGAGCAGCCCCAGTACCACCAGTATCATCACCTGCCGTTTCTGCCGGGCTTTCCAGACACGCCAGCCGGCATCGATCATCACCAGCGGCAGGAAGGCGAGGTTGACGCCCTGCACCAGCCATTCCGGCAGGTTGCCGCCAAAGGCCAGGAGCAAGCGGCCAGCCAGCCAGACGCCCCAGAGACCCACCAGCAGTGAGCCATGGGTGCGTTCGGTTTGGGTCCAGACACATACCGCCGTCAGCAGAAAGCCCGCGATAGCCGCCGACAGGAAACCGAACAGCATTTCATGCTGATGCCAGAACAGGCCGGGCATAGCCAGGGGTAGTCGTACCGTACCGGTCACTTCCAGCACCCAAAGGGGGATGGCGACAATGGCCAGTACGGTCATAGACAGGAAGAAAATCCGGAATGGGTAACTGAAGAGCTGGCTGACGCTGGCGGAGGCGCGCTCAGGAGAGGCTGGAATGGACTGCATAACTAATCTCCCAAATACATGTATGTGCAGTATATGTTAAAGGTGATGGGATCGAGAAACCATACCTGCTTGGGGGTATTTTGCGTACAATGCGAGCATCATTTTGATTAGGAAAGGAATGTTCTATGAGTGCCTACGTATTGCTGAAGATGCTGCACATGGCCACCGCCTACCTGACGATTCTCCTGTTTGCTCTGCGGTTGGTCCTTGATGCGGCGGGTCGACCGGGCTGGCGGCAAACCCCGATGCGGTTTATTCCCCACATCAACGACACCATTTTGCTGGTGTCTGCCATCTCCCTGTTGTTTGTGGTCGGTTACATCCACGCCATGCCGGGCTGGCTGATTGCCAAGATTGTGCTGCTGATTGGTTACATTATTGCCGGCGTGTTTGCCTTGAAAACCACCGTGGCCAAGCCGGTGCGAATTGTCGCTTCTATTCTGGCCCTGGCCCAGGTGCTCGCGATTCTTCACCTGGCCATGGCCAAACCGTTCTTTGGCTAAAACGCCTATTTCCTCTCGCTGATCTGCCTGGTCAGCTCCTGGAGCTGCTGTTGAACAGCCTGGAGCTGGCGGGCGATCTCGTCCCGCTCGTCGTGGGCTTTCTCGGCTTCCTTGGCGTTCTGCTCTTCGCCCATCACTTCCAGTATTGCCCCGATCATCATGTTCAGAAACACAAACGCCGTCAGGAATATAAAGGTGAGGTAGTAGATCCAGCTTAACGGGTAGACCTCCATGGTGTCGTACATCACGTCAGTCCAGTCTTCAAACGTGGCGACGCGGAACAGAGTCAGCATGGCAATAGACACATCCCCCCACAGGAACTCGTCAATATCGGCAAAGAACATGGAGCCCATGGCCGCATAGATGTAAAAGATGATGAACATCAGCAGGGCGATGTAGCCCATGCGGGGGATGGCTTTGAGCAAAGAATTAATCAAAAAGCGCAGCTCAGGCACTACCGACACGAGCCGCAGCACCCGGAACACACGCAGCAGACGGCCGAGCAGCACAGCTTCGGCGTTATCCAGCGGAATCAGGCTGCCGATCACCACCAGGGTATCAAACAGGTTCCAGCCATCGAACAGGAAGCGTTTCTTGTTCTGGCAGACACCAAAGCGGAACAGGATCTCCACCAGGAAGAACAGAGTGATGGCGTTGTCCAGAACGCTCAGGCTTCGCTCTACCAGTGGTGGGACATCGTAGGTTTTGGCACCGGTGGTCAGCGCTGAAAGAATGATGATGGCAATCACCGCGCCCTGAAAGAGTTTGCTGGACTCAATGCGGCGCAGTTGCTCAAAACCGGAAACAGGGCTTAGTTCGGACGACATGGTAAACAAAGGCTCCAGAAAATTCGCGAGGAGCCGGATTCTAAAGCGCCGGGAGGGTATTGGGTAGCCTGAATGTTGATCAGCATTGGCCTGTGAGAGATGTATGCGTTTTATAAACAGTGCTTATTTCACATGATCAGAATTATTCATTCGTGCTATGAGGAAAGGGTTTCCATAATCAGGTGACTCACAACAAATACAAGAGAGTGACTTCCCATGGCAGAAAGACCTGAGTTAGCCGGCTGGCGCTGGGGCCCGTTTACCTTCCGCGTGCCGTTCTACCATACCCGGTTATGCTGGTCGGAGTTTCTGCAGGGGCTCTTTGTCTCTGCGGCGACCGGCCTGGCTTTGATACCGGTGATGACAGCCTTTTTCGGTTTGAGTTTTGAGGAGGCGGTTGCGCTTTCCATGATTCATGCTTCCTTGATAGCTTCGGCAGTCATTGTTTTCGGCGAACCCTACGCGGGCGGTTGGATTACGCCTGCCTTGCCGTTAATTCTTGCATTTGTGATCGGTGGCTACGACGACCCGGTCAGCCGGTTCCAGGCCATGACCGCCCTGAGCCTGGTGTTTGCCGCTCTGGTTCTGATGCTGGGCATTACCGGCTTGGGGCGGCGATTCATTATCTGGCTACCTGACACCCTGAAAGCGGGCATTATTCTGGGCGCCTCCATCGCCGCCCTCAAGCGGGTGTTCGTGGACGACGCCGAGCGTTTCCTGCTGGAACAGCCGATTGCGACAGGCCTGGCTTGTGCCATTTGCCTGATTTTCACCTTCTCGGTGCCGATGCAAAAACTGAAGGCACGAAGCCGGTTCTTCTTCATCCTGGGGGCGTTGGGTTTGTTGCCGGGCTTTCTGGCCGCCGCAATTATCGGGCCGCTGGTGGGTGAGGTGAGCTTTGATATCCAGTGGGGCTTTGTGGTGCCGCCATTGGGAGAGGCGCTGGCCAAGGCATCGCCACTGGTCAATGGCTGGCCGTCACGAGAGATGATCATCCAGAGTATTCCGCTGGCCCTGATTGCCTATATCATCCTGTTCGGTGACCTGGTTACCGGTAATGAAGTGCTGCGGGAAGGTCTGAAAGTCCGCAAGGACGAGCACATCGACATTAACCTGAACCGCACCCACTTTTCCCTGTCCATCCGCAACGCCATCATGGGCATTGTGGCACCGTTCTTCCCCACTCAGGGCGCGGTCTGGACCGGCGTGCACGTTATCGTGGTCCAACGCTGGAAGCAGGGGCCCAAGTCCATGAACAGCCTGCACAGTGGGCTGGCGTCTTATTACCTGATGGGCCTGCCGTTTATTTACTTCCTGCTGCCATTGCTGACTGGGCTCAAGCCCCTGCTGGGCGTGGCGTTGTCCCTGACTCTGGTGCTCACCGGCTTTGCCTGTGCCTACATCGCCATGTCGATACCCCGGGATAATGCATCACGGGGCACTGTGGTGCTGATTGGCGCGGCGCTGGCGTTTTTTGAACCCTGGCAAGGCTTGTTGCTGGGTGTAGTGGCTACTCTGGCATTGGTCGGCTGGGACCGGAGCCCTGACCCGATTCCCCACGACGAATGAGGTGGTGCACAGGCTGGATCAGCAATGGCTATCCAGCCTGTTTCAGAATGATCTGCCACTCTTCATCACTGACCGGCATCACCGACAATCTGCTGCCTTTCTTCACCAGCGGCAGGTTGTCGAGCCCCGGCAGGGCTTTCAGTTCATCCAGTGGGATCAGGCGCGGTAGTTTGCGCTCAAAGGCCATATCCACCGCCTGCCAGCGGGGTTTTTCCGGCGTGCTTTTGCTGTCGTGATAGGGCGATTCCGGATCAAACTGACTGGGGTCCGGGTAGGCGCTGCGGGTGACGGTCACGATGCCGGCAATGCCAATGTGCTTGCAGCTGGAGTGATAGATAAACACCTCATCACCTTCTGCCATCTGTGCCATGAAATTGCGCGCCTGGTAGTTACGCACGCCGTCCCACGGAATGCTGCCGCCGGACTTGTCGGCAAAGTCGTCAATACTGCATTCTGAAGGTTCTGTTTTTACCAGCCACTTGGCCATGGGCAAGGTCTCTCGTTGTCAGGACTGCTGTGGCGGCTTCACCAGTGGTGTTTCCTGGTGCTGCCGGCTGAGTGGGTAGAACAGTTGCGGCGAGGCCAGTTCCGGAAGGTCTGTGCGTTCTTCATGGGCCGCCCACTCGGCCCGTTCCGCCTTGCGAATCGCATAGTGCATCCAGGCCAGGGCAGTGGCGACAATGATGAACATCAGCATGAAACTGCTTTGCCAGACGCCGGTCATGTCGTTCAGCACACCGAACGCCAGTGGCAACAGAAAGCCGCCGATCCCGCCAATCATACCGACCACACCGCCTACCGCGCCAACATGCATAGGGTAGTACACCGGGATGTGTTTATACACGGCCGCCTTGCCCAGGGACATAAAGAACCCGAGCACGAAGGTCAGCACCACGAACAGCGCCAGAGTGATCTCGAAACTGAAGCGGATGTCGCCCTCAATGCCGTGGATAACGTACTCCGTTGGCGGGTAGCTGAGCAGGAAGGTGCATATCACTGAGGCCGTGAAGGTCCAGTACATCACCCGGCGGGCGCCGTAACGGTCAGATAGCCAGCCGCCGAGGATGCGGAACAGGGAGGCGGGCACTGTGTACATGGCGGCGATCATGCCGGCGGTCTGGATATTCAGCCCATAAACGCCGATCAGGTAATGGGGCAGCCAGAGCGCAAGGGCGACGAAGGCACCAAAAACAAAGAAATAGTAGAGCGCGAAGCGCCAGACCCTGAGTTCTTTCAATGGCGCCATTTGCTCGGCAAAGGATTTTTGCTCGGCGTTGGCCCGTGCTTGTGCCAGGGGGTCGGTTTTCGCCAACACAATAAAGAAAACACCCATCAGTGCCAGCACCAGGGCGTAGATCTGGGCGGTTTTTTCCCAGCCGAAGGCAACCATCAGGAAAGGCGCACCAAAATTGGTGACCGCCGACCCCACGTTGCCCGCCCCGAAAATACCCAGTGCTGTGCCTTGCCTGGAGGGCTCGAACCAGGCAGCGGTGTAGGCAACCCCCACGATAAACGCGCCGCCGGCCAGGCCAACGCCCAGGGCGCCGAGCAGCATCATCGGGTAGGTGGTGGCAAAGGTCAGCAGGTAAACACAGGCCGCTGTTGTCAGCATCAAAATGCCGAATACCCAACGCCCACCGTAACGGTCTGTCCAGATGCCCAAAAAAAGACGGCTGATAGAGCCGGTCAGAATCGGTGTGGCCATCAACAGGCCAAGCTGGGTGTCGGTCAGGCCCAGCTCTTCGCTGATACGGATGCCGATGATGGAGAAGATGGTCCAGACCGCAAAGCAGAGGGTGAACGCAAAGGTGGATAACCCCAGCGCCCGGTACTGGTCTTTGGGTGTCGGAGTGGTGGTCATGGCCGCTCTCGAACGGTGTGAATGGCTTCAGGTAAACGATATCAAATATGTTGGTTTGGCTTCTGGTGCATTGGAGGTACCTCCTGCTGGGTGCAGTGGTGGTACGGGTTCTGGGGCTATAACGCGGAAGGGGATAGCTGCGGGGTTTCTCTGGTGGGGTACCCGAAGAACCTCTTGATGTACGTCAATTATGGGGCCCGCGCGCTGTGGGGTAATGCTGAGGAAAGTCAAAGTCCTGCCGGGTGCCGCCGGCAGCAAATGCCTCGGAGAACCCCATGAACATCATGATTGCCTACGATGGTTCCAGAAACGCCAGGCTGGCCCTGGCCCAGACCATCACCATGTTTCGCGCACTGTCCCCCAGGCTGACTCTGGTGGCGGTGGCAGAAAATCCCCGGGATATCACATCCAGTAACGAAGACCTGTTCCAGGAAGAGGTGAGTGAGCTCAAGGGCCACCTCAAGGAGGCGCTGGAAGTGTGCCAGAGCCAGGGCGTGGAAGCAGAAACCATGCTGCTGGATGGTGATGCCCGCAAGATGCTGCTGTTCGCAGCTGAGAAAAAAGTACGGCCCGACATGCTGGTACTGGCCCGCCACAGCCACGAGCCTGATGGCGGCTTTATCGCTCGCTCCCTGACCTATTTCGTGGACGAACTGGACTACATGACCTTCGGCAGCGTCAGCTCGTTTCTGGCCCGCCGTGTCCAGTGCCCACTCCTGATTCTGCCCAGCCGCTGAAGTGGCTGGGATTATTTTTCCCCTTGTTGCTAGCCCCGGAGGCTCAAAATGAAAGTCGCTGACGTCTTCCGCGTCCGTAATCCGGAGATCAGGGCACTGCACCTGACCTGGATTGCATTCTTCATTACCTTTTATGTCTGGTTCAACATGGCGCCCCTGGCATCCAGTATGCTCAAAAGCGTCGACTGGCTGACCAAAGACGATCTACGCCTGTTCGCCATCTGTAACGTGGCGTTGACGATTCCGGCCCGGATTATCGTCGGCATGGCTCTGGACCGGTTTGGGCCGCGCCGCGTGTTCTCGGTGCTGATGGTGGTGATGGCCATTCCCGCCCTGGTGTTTGCCTTCGGTAACACCATGGCCCAGCTGCTGATCAGTCGTCTGGTGCTGAGCTCTATCGGTGCCAGCTTTGTGGTCGGTATCCACATGACCGCCATGTGGTTCAAGCCGAAGGACATCGGCTTTGCCGAGGGCTTCTACGCCGGCTGGGGTAACTTCGGTTCTGCGGCGGCGGCGATGTCTCTGCCGACCATCGCCATCACCATGTACGGTGGCGATGATGGCTGGCGCTGGGCGATTGCCCAGAGTGCCATTGTGATGGCCGGTTACGGCATCTGGTATTGGTTTGCCATTACCGATGGCCCGGAAGGCACCGTGCACCGCAAGCCCCGCAAGGCGTCCGCCATGGAAGTCAGTAGCTGGGGAGACCTGGTTAAACTGATCCTGTGGACTATTCCACTGATCGGCGTGCTGGCCATCCTGGTGTGGCGTATCCAGAACCTGGGCTACTTGAGCCCCATGGGTGCCGCTATCTGCTACGCGGTGATCTTCGCCATTGTTTGCTATCAGATCATCCAGATTCTGCGGGTGAACATTCCGATCCTGAAAAAAGGTGTTCCGGAAGACGACAAATACCCGTTCAGCAGTGTGGCTGCCCTGAACAGCACCTACTTCGCCAACTTTGGTGCTGAGCTGGCGGTGGTCTCCATGCTGCCGATGTTCTTCGAGGAAACCTGGAGCCTGAGTGCCACTGCGGCGGGCCTGATCGCGGCTTCCTTTGCCTTCGTAAACCTGCTGGCGCGCCCGATGGGTGGTTTGGTGTCTGACCGTATGGGCAATCGGCGGTTTGTCATGCTCAGCTATATGTTTGGTATTGGTCTGGGCTTTGCCTTGATGGGGTTGCTCAACTCCAACTGGCCGCTGATTATCGCTGTGGGAATCACCGTATTCACCTCCTTCTTCGTGCAGGGTGCAGAGGGCGCCACCTTCGGTATCATTCCGTCCATCAAGCGCCGCCTGACCGGGCAGATATCTGGTATGGCGGGGGCCTACGGTAACGTCGGAGCGGTGGTCTATCTGACCATCTTCACCTTCGTAACACCGTCTCAGTTCTTCTTCATTATCTCTGCCGGGGCGTTCATCAGCTGGGTGCTGTGTATCCTCTGGCTGAAGGAGCCTGAGAGCGCGTTTTCTGATGAGTACCATGTATCTTCTGTGGACCTTCAGATTGAAGAGGAAGAGCGCCAGAGAGCGGCACTTCAGGCAGCAAAATAACGTCTCAAACTCTACGAAAACAAAACCCGCCATGGAGCAATCCTGGCGGGTTTTTTGTTTGCCCGGCGAAGCCGGCAAACCCGGCCATCTGAAAGAAGATGGCGTCACCCCGACTGAGGGGAAGACAATCCGACTGGCAAGGGCGTCACTGGCCAACGGTGGGGTCTGAAGGAAGCCATAGGAAGTTAACGGTACACAACGCAAGTGAACCTGCTTCGGCAGTCCAGGTGGGTTAGCGTGCAAAATAGCGCGACGCCCGATACTCAGTCAGACCTGTGCTGTGTTTGAGGGTGGCATCGTTAACAGGGAGCCGGTGCAGTAACCGGGGAAGCCTGACACCGTATCCGGCGTAGCCGGAGGTTGTGGCTCAAGGTGAAAACCGAGGCCGCAATGGGTGCGAGGTGGCAGATGAAGCCGTAGTAGTGAAGAAGTTCCGTCCTGTGAAGCCTGGTAACAGTGTGGAGGATAAAACCGGAACGACCGCTGGCGGAGGTTCAGTGGACCGCACAAGGTCAAAAGCCTTGTTCGGATGCGAAGGGCGGAAGTCATTAACGAGAGTGACGGACGACGAGCGAACAGGTGGACGCTGCGTTCACAAGCTGCCCGACGGGGCAGAGAAGTGGGTTGAGGTGCTGCGGGAACGTAGTGGCTTTGGCCTTCTCTGAACGAGGGAGTAGAACGACACCGTGGCGGCAGATTGCCCAAGCGCTAGTACCCGGACGGTTCGTTTGAAACAGACCAGCAGCCAGACCGATCCTCGAAGCCGTCACCACAGAGATGAGCAGGCATGAGGAAATACTACAGTCTGTACGGGCAATTGCTGTCAAAACAGCGCCTGTATGAAGCCTTCAGACACATCAAACGCAACAAGGGCGCGGCCGGAATCGATGGGCAGAGCCTGGGTGCGTTTGAGGCGAATCTGGAGGTGGAGCTGTCGTGCCTGTTGCTCGAGCTGAAGGAAAAGCGCTATCGGGCGCAACCAGTCAGGCGCGTAGCCATCGCCAAGGATGACGGCGGTGAGCGTCTGCTGGGCATTCCGACGGTTCGGGACCGGGTTGTGCAACAGGCGCTGCGCCGTATTATCGAACCGATCTTCGAGCCGGATTTCCACCCGTCGAGTTACGGGTATCGTCCGGGACGCAGTGGTCACCACGCCATCGGCAAGGCGGAGTTGTTTATCCGCCGCTACCGGCGTGACTGGGTTGTGGACATGGACCTGTCGAAATGCTTCGACACGCTCAACCATGACCTGATCATCCGCCAGTTCCGCCAACGGATCACGGACGGCAGTGTCCTGTCACTGCTGCGCCAGTTCCTGGAAAGCGGCGTGATGGTGGGGTACCACCTTGAAGAAACGGAGCTGGGAAGCCCGCAGGGCGGCGTGATCAGCCCGCTGATTGCGAACGTCTATCTGGACGCCTTCGACCAGTTCATGAAAGCCCGGGGTCACCGGATCGTCCGCTACGCGGACGACATCCTGATCCTGTGCGGCTCACGAGCGGGCGCGGAGAATGCGTTACGGGTTGCCCGGCGCTATCTGGAAAATGAGCTGAAGCTAACAGTCAATGCCACCAAGACCCACATCGCCCACAGCGATGATGGCGTCAAGTTCCTGGGTGTAGTGATACACACCAAGTACACCCGCATCCAAGACAAGAAGGTGGTCAAGCTCAAGCAGAAACTCAAAGCGCTGACGAAGCGAAGCCGGGGTGGGGGTTTGGCAGCGATCATCCGTGAGCTGAATCCTGTGCTACGGGGCTTTGCCGGTTACTTCCGGGTAGCGAACTGCGCCACGGTGTTGAAACAGGTGATGAAGTGGGTTCGGCGGAGGTTGCGCTGCATCCAACTCAAGCAGTGGAAAAAGCCGGGCCGGCTGCATCGAAGACTGAAACAGCTGGGCTACCGCCCGCCGTTTAAGTTCATCAGGATGCAGAGCTGGCGTAATTCGGCGTCTCCGCTAGCGAGCCTGGCGATACCCAATGCCTACCTGCATGACGAGCTGAGGTTGATGGATATAACCGAGGTTAAAACCGGAATCACTGTCCCCGAGTTTAGGTAAGTTAATGGCATGAGCCGTATACGTGGCCCGTATGTACGGTTCTGTGAGAGGGATGAGGCGGTAACGCCTCACCCTACTCGATATTATGGCTGGAACGAGGAGGAGTGCGTATGAGCTTTTGGGAGCGTTGGTCCGGTGTCATCGGCGGTCTGGTGGCGGTTGGGTTGCTGTTGGCTCTTTGGCAGCTGTTCAGTGCTGGAGAAGATCTTGAGGCCCAGGATATGCGTGGCCGAACAGCGTTGATTGTTGCTGCGGAGGAAGGCGATGCCTCCCTGGTTCGACGCCTGGTTGCCCAGGGTGCTCGGATTGACGCCGGTGATGATTGCAACTGGACCGCCATGATGCGAGCGGCATCTGGCGGTCACGTGGAAATACTGGAGTATCTGCTGGATCAGGGAGCACGTATTGATCACACGGAAAAGACTGGTTACAGCGCCCTGATGGGAGCGGTCATCAGCAACAGGGCAGATTCTGTTGCCGTGTTGTTGGAGCGCGGAGCCAATCCGGACCTTCAGGAAGCGGAGAAAGGCCAGACCGCGCTGATGATGGCTATCCGCAATCGGTCTTCCGAGCTGGTGCGTGTATTACTGGCCGCTGGCGCAGACCCTGACATTGAAAACCATCAGGGCCAAACAGCAAAGGATCTGGCGCTGGCGGCGTCGGCGGGTGTTGAGGCAACGGATGAGCTGGAGCAAATCCGGCTGGTACTGGGCTGCAAGCCCTGAAGCGTTCTTCGTAAACTCCGGATTTCGGACACAAAAAAGCCGGCCCTTGTAGGCCGGCAAGTAGAGGTCTAACGCGTTGGTTGGTGCAATTACGGGTTTTTGATGTAGGCGTTTTTGCGCAGGTAGAACCACCAGTTAACCACCAGGCATACGGCATAGAATACGGCAAAACCGTACATAGCAACTTCCGGAGTGCCTGCCTGAATTTCCTGTCCCATCACCCGTGGTGCGATGAAGGCGCCGTAAGCTGCTACTGCAGAGGTCCATCCCAGTACCGGGCCTTTCTGCTGTTGATCGAAAATCACACCAATACTGCGGAACGTGGAGCCATTGCCAATGCCGCTGGCGGCGAACATCAGGATAAACAGCACCAGGAAAATCGGGAAGTAGGCGTTAGGGTCGGTTGAGTTGTATGCCAGCATCATCACGTAACCGGTGGCTACTGAGGCAACCACCATTACGACAGAGATGATCTGGGTGACAATGGAGCCGCCCATCTTGTCTGAAATCCAGCCACCTACGGGGCGAATCAAGGCACCCACAAACGGCCCCATCCAAGCCCATGTGAGGGCACTCGGAGCGTCAGGATTTGCCACTCGGGTAACGCTGCCATCCGCTGCCACTTCCATCATGTTGCCGAAGATAACGCTGATAGATAGCGGCAGGGCTGCAGAGAAGCCGATAAATGAGCCGAACGTCAGGATATACAGCACGGTCATAGACCAGGTGTGCTTGTTGCTGAAGATGGCAAACTGTTTCTGGATGTTGGGCTTGATATCACCAGGGATAAGTCGCAGCAAAACCAAGGTCAGGATAATTGTCAGTGGCAGTGCCACCCACATGTTCAGGATGCCTAATGCCCATACGCCGGCAAGGGAGGTCAGGAGGCCAACGCCATAAAGACCAAGGATCTTGCCGAAAGCGGATATCGGGTTGCCCAGGTTCGGCGTGATCACTTTCAGGTTATTCATGCCGAACCATCCAGCAAAGGCCAGTGGGATCAGGAAAACCAGCCAGATGAAGCCAGCGTTCTGGATCCAGGTGTCGGTACCCGCCTCAATCCGGCCAATGAGCGTGCCGCTTGGACTTTGCAGTTCCATGGGGGCGCCGGCAAGGGCGCCGAAAATGCCAACGGTCATCACCAGCGGAATCAGAATCTGCATGGTGGTCACGCCGAAGTTGCCAAGCCCGGCGTTCATGCCGAGGCCATAACCCTGCTTGCTCTTAGGGTAGAACGAGCTGATGTTGCTCATGGAGCAAGCAAAGTTACCACCACCAATACCGGACAGCAGTGCCAGTGCCTGGAACACAATGAAGGGTGTATCCGGGTTCATTAGTGCAATGCCGGTGCCCAATGCCGGGATCATGAGCAGGGCTGTGGTCAGGAATACGGTGTTGCGCCCCCCGGCAATCTTGATCATGAAAGAGGCGGGAATGCGCAGTGTCGCACCGGATAGGCCGGCAATGGCGGTCAGGGTAAAGAGTTGCTCAACCGAGAACGGGAATCCCAGATTAATCATCTGGGTGGTGATCATGCCCCACATCAGCCAGATGGCGAAGCCCATCAATAGGCTGGGTATGGATATCCACAGGTTGCGGGAGGCGACTTTCTTGCCTTCCCGTTCCCAGAATTCCTCGTTTTCTACATCCCAGTGTTCAATGTCTGCGTTGGTTTTTGCCATGGTGTTTGCTCCTTGGTGACAACATGCCGGAGCCACGGTCGTCGTGGTTTACGGACTATGAGCCCATTGTGCAAACGAAGCCGCAGAACCATTCTTGACAAATATCAGTGAAAAATTTGGGTGCCTTGAGCTAGCCAGGCGGTGCTCAGTGCGCTTTGCTCAAGTAGTCAATAAATTTATTTAAAACAGTGCCTTATATGGGTGGTACTTCGTCGGTGGTAGGTGGAGAGCGAAACGGTGCAGTAGAGGTAGCCAATGATTTCCAGGCTTTACAGGGCGCGATTTGAGGAACTTTTGCTGAGCAGGAACAGCACCAGTAACTGGCTGGCCAAACCGGAAAAAGCCAGGGCCCAGACGCCGCTGGCCAGCCAGAGCAAATCGGATTGAGAATAAGGCGCGTCACCGGTGAGATAGCGGCTGATGGCAGCGATTGCCATGGCACTCGCCAGTACCAGCACCTGCCAGGCCGGAGGGAGGGTGCGGCAAGCCCGTTGCCAGGCCAGCCGCAGCATGACACTGCCAGATAAAGTACCGAGGGCGCCAATGGTGATCAGGTGCAGGGCCGGCACCAATGATTGGCCCGTAAACAGGTGAACCCCTGTGGCCCCGGCTCCCGCAGCCAGCCAGAGGTAGCCGAGAGCCAGGACCAGAAGATCCGGCCTGTCGGTGCAACGCCAGAGCTTCCAGCGGACCGTTCGGACAATGATCAGGATGGCGGCTAGCAACAGGAGGGCACCGGATATCAGGCGGGTGCCAGAAAAAGGCAGACAAATCATTGCGAGGGGCAGCACAATCAGCAAAGCGCCCTCAATCCGAGGCTGAACCCTGGCTTCCAGGGGGATGCCCCGTTTCTCCAGGGTGCCAGCCACCGCCGGCGCGATGATTCGGCCCCCCATAAACGTCATCAGCAACATCAGGCCCAGAATGGCGACTTCCATCATGCTTCTTTGGTTCAGCGCCACTGGCATCCACTCAGCCAAGGCATAGGCCAATGCCAGCAGGCACAGAGCCAGGATCAGCGGTCCGGCAATTTTGTTGCGCCATTTCTTGGCAGCCTGAAAGCGCGGCACCACCTGCCAGGCCAGCAACAGGGCAAAGGCCGGGCTGAGCAGCTGGCTTACCAGCCACTCCGGAGCGAGCAGCCAGCTGAGCCGGGCAGCCAGCCAGAGGCCAAACAGCGGCGCGAGTATTCTCCAGGGTTGCGGGCCGAGGGTATAACCGGCAATCAGCGCCAGGGCAAACCCGAAAATCAGCTCATGGCCATGGCCGGCACCCAGTAAGCCCGGCGGCCAGCCGCTACCGGACATGACTGCAAACAATGACAGCGGCACCACTATGGCGGCCCACAGAGCTGCAGCGGGAAAGAAAAGCCAGAAGGCGTGGATCCGTCCGGGGCTTTGCGAAGCACTCATGCGGTGGGCGTCTTTTTCAGACCGTGTGGGGCAGAACACCGAAATAGATGGCACTGAAATGACAGGCGCTGCCGCCGATGACAAACAGGTGCCAGATGGCATGCATGTAGGGAATGCGGTCGGCCAGATAGAACGCCACGCCGGCGGTATAGACAATGCCCCCGGCGATGGTCAGGTAGAGGGCGGTTTCGCTCAGGTTGGCAACCAGATCGGATGAGGCGAAGATGATCAGCCAGCCCATGGCCACGTAGATGCCCACCCTGGCCAGTTTGAATCGGTTCTTGAAGATCACTTTCAGCACCACTCCGGTCAGCGCCAGGGACCAGATGACTGCAAATAACGTCCAGCCGGTGGTGCCGCGCAGATTGACCAGCAGGAAAGGTGTGTAGGTGCCAGCGATCAACAGAAAGATGGCGCAGTGATCCAGGGTTTTGAATGCGGTTTTCAGTTTTGGATGGCGGGTGCCATGGTAAAGCGCAGAGGCCATATACAGCAGAATCAGGGAGGCCCCGAACACACTGAAACTGACAATCTTCCAGACATCCCCCATCTGGCTGGCGCCCACTATCAGGGCGACAGTGCCGATAACGCTGAGAACAGCGCCCAGGCCGTGGGTAGCGCTGTTAATCCACTCCTCAATGCGGTTATGGAGGGATTCTGCCGTGGTCTGGGCTTGGTTCATAGGAGCGTTCATCTCAGGTTGTCTGTACGAGCTGAAAGTATATTCCAGCTCAGCGTACAAGTGTACGCAAACAAATGCCATGAACATCCTGTGACCATGTTCAGAAAAACTGAATAACCTGCCGGAAATCTTCCGTTTTCACCTTTTGCCCCGGCCCGTTACGCTGTGATCATTCATAGCGAACAAGGAGATTATCCGATGGCAAAAGTACTGGTTCTTTATTATTCAATGTATGGTCACATGGAAACCATGGCAAACACCGTGGCTGAGGGTGCAAAAAGCGTTTCAGGTGCTGATGTGGTGGTAAAGCGGGTGCCGGAGACCATGGCAGACCAGGCGTTCCTGAACGCCGGCGGCAAGGCCGATCAGGCAGCCCCGGTGGCCACTCCGACCGAGCTGGCGGACTATGACGCGATCATTTTTGGCACCCCGACCCGGTTCGGCAATATGGCCGGTCAGATGCGCACCTTCCTGGATCAGACCGGTGGCTTGTGGGCCGAAGGCAAGCTGCACGGCAAAGTGGCGAGTGTGTTTACCTCAACCGGCACCGGTGGCGGGCAGGAGCACACGATCAGCTCCTTCTGGACCACGCTGGCGCACCACGGCATGGTGATCGTGCCACTGGGTTACGGCATTCCGGACTTCTTCGACATCTCCGAAGTTAATGGCGGCACGCCCTATGGTGCCTCCACTATTGCTGGCGGAGATGGTTCACGTCAGCCTAGTGAAAAAGAACTCAACATTGCCCGTTATCAGGGCAAGCATGTGGCGGAGCTGGCAGTAAAGCTGCATGGCTGATTAACGGATTTGTGATTCGTTAAACGCGAACAAGGGCAGGGGGTGACCTCTGCCCTTGTTGTTTCCGGCGGTTTTTTTGCGGCGGGATCAGAACCGGTAGTTCAACTGGGCCGCCAGGTTGTGCAGCGTGCCCTCACTGGTGCCGATAGCCCGATGGTTGCTGCCAGCGGGGTTCTCAACAGCGGTCACGTCACCTTCCTTGATCTGAATCCACGAATAGGCCACATCAACCGAGAGGTTGTCCCGCCATTGGTAGCTGGCCCCCAGGCCGACGATATAGCGGTCGTTATCCGGCCCCCGCGGGGTGCGGAAATCTGAGTTGCGCAGCGGGCTCTGGTCAAAGCTGGCGCCGGTCCGGAGGGTTAACCGGTCATCCCATGCATAGCTGGCACCAACGCCGAAACGGTAACTGTCCTCAAATTCCAGTGGCTGAACCAGATCTCGCCGGCGCACATCGTCACCGCTTTCGGTAATGTCTGAGCCACCCCGGGCCGAGGTGTCTGCGTACGATAAACGCAGTTCGTCATACACACTCCAGTTGGTGTAGGTGACGCTGCCCATCACCGCTATGCGGTCTGTCCACTGATGGAATGCGCTCAGCGTCAGTACATCGGGCAGGGTGATGGTGGATTCCAGGTCGCCGCCCAGGGCGCCACGCTCATCGAACGCGGAGGCAACGGCATCCCGGGCATCTTCCTCGGTTATGTTGGCGAAGCCCTGAACCGTCTGTACCAGGCGTTCCCGGAACTCCGGGTCAGACACTTCTTTACGCGTGGCCTGGCCGGTGGCCACGTGCTCGGTGCGACTGCGGTAATTCAGCCCGAAACGGGTTCGGTCGCTGTATTCCCACAACAAGCCAAAGCTCAGGCCGAAGGCCATGCTGTCGATTTCAATGTCGTTCTCGATATCGAACTGGGAGCCAATGCGGGCGACGGCATCTTCCGCCGTGGCGCGGGCAGCGGCTTCGCCTTCCTGTTCCCGAACTCGATCCACCAGGGCTTCCGCCACCAGATAACCGGTATCAATCTGATTGGTGAGCTTGGCGTCATACATCTGGATGAAGCCACCAAAACCAACCGTCACTGTGTCGGTAGCGCGGAAGGCGAACACCGGGTTGATATTGACCGTAGTCTGGGAGGTTTCCTCCGAATGATAGCGCCCAGCCCAACCGGCGGGAAAATCACTGCCCGAGGCGAAGGGTGCATAGATGCCGACGCCCACAGCGGCATCGTCACTGATCCGGTGCGCCAGATACAGGTGTGGCGCGATGGAGACTTCCTTGCTGGTGGCATTGCCCGGGCCACTGACCGGTGTTGGATCAAGGCCGTAGGGCAGCTCGATTTTTTCCCGCTGCACGCGCACGTTGTAGTTCAGGTCGGCGTAGATGGAGCTGACGCCAAGACTGGTCTGTGTGCCGCTCAAGCGCAGCAGGCCTGCCGGGTTGTGGGCAACCACCGAAGCATCTTCCAGCAGGGCCGCAGTGCCGGCAAAGCCATGGCCTGTTTCCTTGGTGCCGTGCTGGGTCAGTTCCAGACCAGCGCCGTGTGCGGCCGATGAAGCAGCCATGATGGCTGCGGGCAACAAGGCCCGCAGCGGAGTGTTTGCAGAAAACATAATACGTGTCCTGTTAACTGATCAGAGGCGAACGTCGATAAATTCTTCGATAACGGTGAGTTCAGACGGGGTGTTGAAGAAGTCCGCCACCTGCATCTGCATTTCAAAGTGGACCTCTTCGCCGTTTGGCAGCGCCACGGTGGCGTCGGGATCATCGCTGCTCGGGTCGTCTACCAGGGTGTCTGGCAGCAACGGCGAGGAGTGGGCGCCGAAGCGGAAAGGCACGGCAATTTGCAGGCCCTGCGGCGTAGTGCCGTCGGCTCGGGTTGAAGGGGTAACTATGCCGTTGTCCAGATTGCTCTGGCTGACAAATTCAAGCCCCATGGCGTTGGCCTGCGGGGTGCTGCCGGCAAGCGGTGCGTTCTGGCCAACCGAGGGTGGCAACACCAGGTCAGACGGGCTGGCCTCGCTGCCATCATTACCGACTACCTGCGACAGGTATACCGGGCGGGCGAAACTCTCTCCATCGGTATCCACCGGGTTGGCGATGGCCTGTGCGTGATTGAGCGGGTCCACCGAATCAATGGCGGCCTGCACTACGGCAAAGAACCGGAAGTAATCCTCTGTGCCCGGAAACACGCCGGATTCTGCAAGGCCTGCAGCAAGCTGTGGCCCGATGGTGTCAGAGGCAGCCAGGGTTTCCATGATACCGCCGGTGGGGGTCAGCATGGCAACGGAGCGAATGTCCGGGTCCTGGGCCAGGAAGGGTGCGGCAACGATGTTGCCCACGGAATGACCGAGGAAGTGGAGTTCGTTAAAGTTGACGTGGTTGAACAGATTGATGTTAAAGCGACTGGCGTTGCAGGTTTTCAGCAGGCCCGCTTCACCGAGCAGGGCATCGGCCATACCGCACTGGCTCATCTGGCCGCTGCGAATGTAATGGGCTAGCGAAACCAGATCCAGCCCACCCTGGCGCAGGGTGTCGCGCTGGGTGAGCGGCTGGGACGGATTCAGGAAGTGAGCGCCGGAACCGTCAATCACGCCATCGGCTGTGTCGTCTTCACCGCCAGTCAGGTCCAGATAATAGGTGCGCTCGATTTTCAGGGGAATGATGTTCCTGGCGGCGTTCAGCGGTGAGTTATAAAGCTGGTCGTTCAGGTTGGCGGCGTGCAGGGCCAGCCGGCTGTCATCGGCCGGCAACTGGTTGCGCACCAGCCCGTGCAGGGGCATGTCGATGGCAATCACCGCAAAACCCTTTTGGGCAAGCTCAGAGGCAATGGCCAGGGCATTGGTTCTGTCCTGTTGGATGGCGTGCTGGAACATCACCAGAGGGTAACCACCCGCAGGCCGCGCCGGCACTCCGGATGCGCTTGGGTCTGGCACGGCAAGTACCACGGGAACGGTGTTCCAGGTTGTCAGTTGTGGTGCCTGGGCGTTATCACCGTTGCTGAGGCCGCGGGCATCGTCCGAGTTGCAGCTGCCGGCTTCGCAGGTCCATTTGGTTGACAGGACAGCGTCGTCGGTTGCCGGTGTATTGCCCCAGATGTCGGTATTTTCAGGCGTTGCAATGAAGGATGGCAGCTGAATCGTGCCAGGGTAGACAATGGCTTTATCACCCGGTGCTTTTGGTGCGTCCTGGCCGAGCAGCGAGCCAATGGTCAGAAAGCAGATGGCGGTCTGGCAGGTTGTATCGCCATTGCCCGGCATCGAAAGCTGGTTGTTCTTGATGGCCTGGGCGGCAGCCAGGAAGGTGTCATCCTGCTGCTGCGTAGTCACACCCCAGCCCAGCAACAGATCATCCCGGCTCAGGCCGAAACGGCTGTCCTCCACCAACGGTGCGATGGCCGGGTTGGTGGTGCACTGCAACAGGGCTGGGTCGGAACGGTCCGGGCTGTCGCACTGGTCCAACAGGTTGGTGCCCTTGGCGATGGACCATTGCAACGGGCTGCCAACCAACGCGCCGTCAGGGTCCAGCACGCCTTTGGTAATGACGGCGGTATAGCTGGTGCCTTTGTCCAGGGCGCGGGTGGGTATGATCAATAACTCCCGGGCTTCCGCGTTGTACTGCACACGGTACTCCGTATCGGGTGCCAGCTCACGGTCGACGGCGGTGGGTTGAACCCGCTCCGGGTAGGTGTTGGCGGCCGTGGTCATCCGGAACACGCGAACTGTATTGCCTGCCTGCAAGCTGGCCGCATCCACATCACCGGTAAAGGCGACGCGCCAGGGAGCGATGGTGGAGAAGCCATCCAGCTCGTTCAGGCCTTGGACCAGTGCGGCGGAAGAAGCCTCCGGGTCGGCTACCGGCGCGTTGATGGTGCCGTCTTTCGCAGCGGAAGCGTCGGCCTCGAACAGCAGGTTGGTGGGAAATGGCAGAACCTGATTTGCTGGATCAAAGGCGACGTTCACTGTGGAAAACGCGCGCCCATCCTGACCTTCGGAGCCGTTGCCGGCGCCTGTGGCATCGTTAGAGGTGGCTTCACCTCCTGTGCTCAGGCACCCGGCCAGCATGATGGCAATGGAACTTGCCAGTACTCCTTTTATCGAAGCAACCGGCAGACGACTTGACTGCAACTTCATTGTGCAACACCCCATGTTACGACTTTTCGTATTTGTTTACGGAACGGAACAGGATGTTACGTATGTGGCGGAGAGGTTTATTGGCCTGATCAGCAAAGGGCCGCGTCAGAATGGCATAATTTGCGCGTTGACGGGGCTCAGGCCCTTGGCATGGCGGTCATTGGGCGATTTTGTGCGTGATGTCTCAAATTGGTCGGTTCAAGACTTCGCTGCGGTTTTGAGTCGGGAGAAAGTGGCGGGTACAACACCAAGCCATGAGGCAAGCTGGTTGTCTGGCACCCGCTTGATCAACTCCGGGTACTCATCCAGTAGCAGTTGGTAGCGCTCGTTCGCCGGCATGGTGTGCTTGCGGAATTCCCGCATGCTGGTCAGCTCGGCAATTTCCTCGGTCAGCACCAGTGCGAACTTGTGCCAGAGCCCGTTGCCATGGTTCTGGATCGCCGAACGGAACGCGCTGAAATCCGCCACCCATACGGTAGCCGGCAATACGCTGGTCAGGCACAGGGTATTACGTACCGTTCTGCTGCGACCGAATACCGGCCAGATCAGGTCGCCTTCGGTAAAAAAATGATGAATCGCGACCTTGCCAGCAGAGGATTCCCGGAACAGGCGCAGTACCCCGTACTGGATCAGGTACACGTTAGCCCAGGGCCGGTCGTGCTTTTCGAGGGAGGTTTCTGCGTCTACCCGGCGCTGATGGAACAGGCGGGCGATATCGCCCAGAAACAGGGCTTCCGGGGTATTCTGCTTTTCGTTCAGGCAGATGCCAAAGGCGCGGCTCAGGCCGTTCAGTAGGGCGACCTCGGCGGTTGCTGCGTCGTGGCGAATAATGTCCGGGTGATCTTCACCCAACAGGCAGGGCGAGGATGCCATTGGTGGTCGGAAACTGCTGTTCATAGCAAAACCTTCGCTGCATTCGCGTAGGTCAATTATGCTATCAAAAAACAAACATTTTAAATGGCTTAAACCATTAAAGATATTTGACTTAATCGATAAGCGGCGCTCGATGCTGGAATGCGGCTTGTGGGGAGGGCAGCTTGTGCGGGACCTCCCCCCAAAACACGCTCCTGCGGCACATCCATTTCAGTCCGTCCCACTCGCCTTCTACCCACAGGTGTTTGCCCCTGACCACCTGCTCGGTCAGTTGGCCGCGATTATCCCGCTCGGCCATTAGTCTCTCTCCTTGGTTGTTTCAAATACCTGACAGCCCCACCAGGATATAAAGATGCATTCCTGATGTTGTTGGTGATTATCAAAGAACGCCCGGTGTTTCACTATTGCGCCGGGGAGTTACCTCCAGATGGGTAGGTGTTAGACTGCTGCGCTTGAGGTAAAAGATCGTCTTTTGGAGGCGCCATGGCGGCCGCGTTGGCTTTGTTTGTAAAACTCCTTCCCCTGTATGTCACCGTTGCTCTGGGCTGGGTTGCCGGGCGCTACCTGGAGGCCAGTGGAAAACATATCGCCGGGATCATGCTTTACATCGTGACGCCGTCGGTAGTGTTCTCAGGAGTCATGGCTGCACCGCTGACGCCCGAGGTCATTCTGTTGCCCGCCCTGGTATTCGGTTTCTGCACCCTGATTGCCCTGATTCACCTGACCATTGCCCGCAAAGTACTGACCGACGGCAGTGCATCCGTTATCCCGTTATCGGTGGGTACCGGCAACACGGGTTACTTCGGTATTCCTGTGGCTTTGCTGTTGTTTGGAGAGCAGGGGCTGGCCCTCTATATCGTGTGCATGCTGGGCACCACGCTGTTCGAGAATTCGGTGGGCTTCTATCTGGCGGCAAGGGGCAAGTACAGCATTCGCGACGCACTGGTGCGCGTGGCACGACTTCCGTCGGTGTATGCGTTTGCCGCGGCAGTGGCGTTGAATCTGTCTGGAGTGTCGATTCCGGAGGCGTTTGTGCCGTTGTTCGATAATCTGCGCGGCGCCTACAGCATTCTGGGCATGATGATCATCGGGATGGGCATTCTGAGTTTCCGGGGCTTGGCCGGCAATCCGGTGTTCACTGGCCTGGCCTTTTTTGGCAAATTCGTCAGCTGGCCGGCGCTGGCGCTGGCCTTCTGGTGGCTGGATGCCCAGGTGCTGGGCATTTACGACCTGGCGGTGCACCAGGCTATTTTCCTGATTTCTATCACCCCGATTGCTGCCAACACGGTAGTGATTGCAACTTTACTGGATGCAGCCCCAAGACAGGCGGCCGGTACGACCCTGCTCAGTACGCTGTTCGCGCTCGGTTTTATTCCGGTGATGATTGCCTTGGTGTTCGGGGCGTAAGCCGGTTTACTGCCCGGGCATTGGCGATGTCTGACCGGGCATGGCGGACCACGCTGATACCGGCAGTCAGTGCCAGGGTGCCCATAATGCCCGCTACAATCAGGTCCGGCCAGGCGGAGCCGGTGCCAAATACGCCCAGGGCTGCGCCCATCACCGCCAGATTGCCGACGGCATCGTTACGGCTGCAAAGCCAGACTGAGCGCATATCGGAATCGCCCTCCCGGAACTTGAACAGCATCACCGCCACACCCACGTTGGCCGCCAGGGCCAGTAACCCGACAATCCCCATGGTCAGTGGCTCCGGTGTAACGCCGCTCTGGAGCACCCAGATGGCACGGCCCCAGACCACCAGCCCAAAGGTAGCCATGGTTAATCCTTTGACCAAGGCCGCCCGCCCACGCCAGAGCATGCCCATGCTGAGCACACTCAGGGAAAGCAGGTAGTTGGCGCTGTCGCCAAAGAAGTCGATGGCATCCGCCATGAGTGCCACGGAGCCGGACTGGAGGCTTGCCAGGCCTTCCACGAAGAACATGGCGAGATTCACCCACAGGGCAATCCAGAGCGCTTTACGAAAGCCGGGAGCCGGGCCTTGGGGTTCCGGTACGGAACAACTGCATGCCATCAGAGACCTCCTTTGAATCAGGTTGTCTCTATTGAAAACCCTGAAGTTGCTACAGGGTCAACTCTTCAGCTGAGATTATTTTCCATGGGTGCCGGGAACGTGGTTAGCATGGTGGTTATCTTCAAGTTGGCCGATTTCTGAGTTAAGACCATCCAGAATCCCGCATTCGCTGACGGTTCTCCCCCGAGAACAGGCCTTTTGCAGTCGTTCCAGCGTCTGCTCCAACCGGGTCAGTTCCGCGAGACGCTCCCGTACATGGTTCAGGTGTCTGGCAAGCAAGGCATCTACCTCGCCGCAGTCCGCCTCGGGCTGGTTAGTAAGCTGGATCAGTTCCCGGATTTCGTCCTGGGTCATGTCCAGATTGCGACAGCGTTTGATGAACAGCAATCGATCAAGGTGATCACGCCGGTATTGGCGATAGCCGCTGGCGTTGCGCTCAGGCGCTGGCATCAGGCCGATCTTTTCATAGTAGCGGATGGTTTCTACCGGCAGGCCCGTTGTCTTTGACAGTTCACCGATTTTCATACTTTGGCCCCTCTATGACTTTCGCGGCAGCTCTACTTCAACGCTCAAGCCACCTTTTGCGCCATCGCTGAAGTTTACCCGGCCACCATATCGCTGCACGATATCCCGGACAATGGCCAGCCCCAGACCATGGCCGGGTGTTTGCTCATCCAGCCTGAGCCCCCGACTACCAAGGTGCTCCAGGTTTTCCGCAGCGACCCCCGGGCCATCATCCGTCACAACCATCCTCACGGTGTTCGCTGACTCACCGAGTGACAGCTCTATGCTGTGAGTGGCCCATTTGCCGGCATTGTCGAGCAGGTTGCCGAACACTTCATTCAGGTCATGCTCTTCAACCGGCCAACGGTGTTCGTCTGTTAAATCCGTCGTCAGCTCAAACGATTTTTCAGGGTGCAAGCGGCCCAGCATCCACAACAAATCCCTGGCCTGCTTGACGGGTAATGCACTTTTTCCAACCTGCGGCCCTGCAAACTGACTCCGGCGCATCTCGGTTTCAAGCTGCTTGTCTATGTGGCTGAGCCGGCGCGCCATTTCGTCCCTCAAGGCTGTATCCAGAGGGCGGCTGTCGTCCTCAAGTATCTGGCGGACCGCAGCAATGGGGGTTTTGACACTGTGGGAGAGGTTGGCCAGGGCGTCCCGGGAGCGCTCCAGGCGCTGATCCAGCGAATCTAACAGCTGGTTCAGTTGGTTTACCAGGGGCCGGAATTCTTCTGGCGCCCGAACATCAATGCGTGAAATGGTGCCACCCTGCAATTGTGTCAGCGCAGACTGCAGCGAGGCCACTGGCCTCAGGGCAAGCGCGATACCAACCCAGATGACGGCAACCAGTAACAGAATGAGCAGAATCGATACGATGGCCGTCCATGCGTGTAACTCCGACTGGCTGGATCGGAGCGCGTCCATGTCTTCTGACACGATGATGACATAGGGCACGCCATCAACCGCAATCTGTCGGCGATAAGCAAGTATGTCTGATGGTGCACCGGCGGCTCCGGAGCCCTGAACCCGGATGCTCCCTTGCTGCTCGGTCTCCAGTAGAGGCTCCAGTAAAGGGCGCCAGGATTCCGGAGAAATTGTGGTTACGGTGGGGGAATGAAGCGCGAACGCATGGTGGAAAACTTCCTCGAAATAGTCCCCGGTCTGCAGGGCGTCCAGTTGGCCTCCGGATTGACGCACCTGCAGTTCCAGGAAGGCAACTTCGTCGTGCAATCTGCCCTCCACGAAATCCCGCGACATACGGTCTAACAGCAAGCCATGGACTATCCATGCCAGTGCCATCAACACAATGCCTGATGGCAACAGGAGCGTCAGCAGGGTGGTCCTGACGGACAGGGGTTTAGTGATCGGCATCATTGAAAAGATATCCCTGGCCCCGCCGGGTCGCAATGGTTTCAGCGCCCACCAGTTTCCTCAATCGGCGGATGTAGGCTTCGATGACGTTGTCACTCGGGTTGTCGTTAAGGCTGTAGAGTTGTTCCATGAGCTGGTCTTTGGAAAAGACATGCCCCGGGCGGTTCATCAGGCATCGGAGCAGGCGGAACTCGGTACCCGTGAGCGAGTGTTCGGTGCCATCCTGCATTTTCAGGCTCTGACGGTTTTCATCCAGCTCAAACCGGCCCGCTCTAACGGTAGAGGACACGCGCCCATCGCCGCGCCGGACGATTGCATTAAGGCGGGCGACCAGCTCTTCCGTCTGGAACGGCTTGGCCAGGTAGTCATCGGCACCTGCTTTAAGGCCGTCAACCTTATCTTGCCAATCGCCTCTGGCGGTCAGAATCAGCACTGGAAAATCGATGTGGTGAGCGCGCCATTGTTTGAGCACCGTCAAACCATTGCCATCTGGCAGGCCGAGATCCAGCACACACACGCGATAGCTCTCCTGCGAGCCGAGAATGCCAGCCTCTTTCGCTGTACTTGCGATATCGACACTGAAGCCTGATTTTTCAAGCTGACGTGAAAGGCCATCAGCCAATAAGCGGTCATCCTCTACCAGCAGTAATCTCATCTCACTCGCCTCGATTGCAGCGGTTCCTGTTGTACCCCAAAGCACTATGCCGCAGTAGCCTGAATTCAGCCTGAACAGCAATTAATCGGCTTTTTCAGAAAGAATTCAGGTTGGTGGGCCATGGTATCGCCTGTTCGCTCTGCACTTGAATGTTGCTCACTCCGGGCCTGCATTCCTCACCAGTCACAATACAGGAGACATTTCCATGAGAATAACAAAGTTCATCACTGCGGCGGCCGCCTTGTCACTTTCTGCTACCGCCTTTGGCGCCGGCGCCCATGGGCACAGCCACGGGCATGGACACGGCTCTGGCGCTGCCATTGGCGAACCGGCAAACGCTTCGGAAGCCACTCGCACCGTCACGGTGGCTATGTATGACAACTACTACGAGCCGGAAACCATCGACATTCAGAAAGGTGAGGTGGTGCGTTTCGTGGTGGAAAATCACGGCCAGTTGGTGCACGAGTTCAACATCGGAACGGCCGATATGCACGAAGCCCATCAGCAAGAAATGGTCATGATGGTGGAGCACGGGGTTATCCAGGGTGGAACCATCAACCACCAGATGATGGAAATGGATATGGGGGACGGACACACCATGAAGCATGACGATCCGAACAGCGTACTGCTGGAGCCGGGCCAGAGCGGTGAACTGATCTGGCGTTTTTCCGGTGACACCACCCTGGAGTTCGCCTGCAACGTGCCCGGCCATTACCAGGCAGGCATGTACGGTGACGTAAGGTTCCAACAGTAACAGGAGTAGAACCATGACCAGACGTCTGATAGCGGTTACCCTGGCCCTGCTGTTGCCGGCCATCGGCGTGGCAGGGGAATATGACCTGACGGTTGACCGGGTAAAGATCGATACCGGCGATTTCGTCAAGGAAGGCATTGGCTACAACGGCAGCTCGCCCGGCCCGACCCTTCGATTCAAAGAGGGCGAGGACGTGGTGATCAACGTCACCAACAACCTGAAAGAGACTACCTCGATACACTGGCACGGCCTGATCCTGCCGTTTGAGCAGGACGGTGTGCCCGGTATCAGCTTTCCCGGCATCCAGCCGGGTGAAACCTTTACCTACCGATTCCCAGTGGTGCAGGCAGGTACCTACTGGTACCACAGCCACTCCGGTTTCCAGGAACCGAATGGCGCCTACGGGGCCATCATTATCGAGCCTGAAGGTCGGGAGCCGTTCCGATATGACCGCGAGTACGTGGTGCAGCTGACCGACAAGCACCCGCATTCCGGTGACCGCATCATGCGGAATCTGAAGTCGTCGCCTGACTACTACAATCGCCAGCAGCAAACGGTGATGGATTTCTTTACCGAATCCCGTGAGCAAGGCTTCATGGCTACGCTGCATGATCGCAGGATGTGGGGCCAGATGCGGATGATGAAAGCGGATATTGAAGACGTGCAGGGCTTCACCGGACTGATCAATGGCAAAGGGCCGGAGCAGAACTGGACGGGGCTGTTCAAGCCCGGTGAGCGGGTGCGCCTGAGGTTTATCAACTCCTCCGCTATGAGCTACTTCGACATTCGTATTCCTGGCTTGAAGATGACGGTGGTCCAGGCCGATGGCAATAACGTCCAGCCGGTGAATGTGGACGAGTTCCGGATTGGTGTGGCAGAAACCTACGATGTGATTGTGCACATCCGTGATGAGCAGGCCTATACCATCTTCGCCGAGTCCATGGGCCGTTCCGGCTATGCCCGTGGCACGCTGGCACCCCGCGAGGGCATGGTGGCTGAAGTGCCGGAACTGCGCAAAGCGCCGATGCTGACCATGGCGGATATGGCCGGCCACATGGACCATGGCGATATGGACCACGGCTCGATGAATCATGGCGGTATGGACCATGGCAATATGAGCGATGGGGCGATGGATCACAGCAACATGAACCACGGCAGCATGAACCACGGCAGCATGAACCACGGCAGCATGGATCACGGTTCCATGAACCACGACTCCATGAGTCAGGGTGGCATGGATCATTCGGCCCATCGTGCTGGAATGCCGGAAGACCCCTTCTACGCCAGCGGCAGTGGCTTGCTTCCAACGGCCAGTAATGGCGGTAAGTTTCTGTCTTACTCCGATCTCCGGGCTCAAAGCCCGCTCTATGAAGAGCGTGAGCCGACCCGTGAAATCGAAATGCGCCTGACTGGCAACATGGAGCGTTACGAGTGGAGCATCAACGGCGTGAAGTATGAGGATGCTGACCCAGTGGTGCTGCAATACGGAGAGCGGGTCCGGTTCAAGTTTGTGAACGAAACCATGATGACGCACCCGATGCACTTGCACGGCATGTGGTCAATCCTGGATGTCGGGGCCGGTAAGTGGAATCCGATCAAGCACGTGATCAGCGTGGCGCCGGCTACCACGGTGTATATGGAAACCGAGGTGGATGCACCGGGTGAGTGGGCGTTCCATTGCCATCTCTCCTATCACGCAGCGGCCGGTATGTTCCGCAAGATTGTGGTTGAGGGCGGCCCGGATGAAGAAGTCGCCTCTGGCGATGCACAGGCCAAGGGAGGTGACGCATGAGAACGTGTAACCCATGGCTCGCCCGGATTTCTGCTTTGACACTGATGGGTCCTGCCGTCGTGTTGGCAGACGAGGCGATTGATGCGAACAGCGTTAACGCGTTCTGGGGTGTCAGTGCCGAAAAATTCGAGTACCGCTACAGCGACTCCGATGAAAAGCTGGCGGTGATTGAATCCGATGCCTGGTATGGCAGTGACGAACTGAAGTTTCGGTGGCAGTTTACGGGGGAGTGGGAGGAAGCCCACAACGCGTGGGAAACCCTGGAAAACCAGTTTCTGGCCCAGACCCCGATCAGTGAGTTCTGGGATGCCAAGGCAGGTATTCGCATCGATACACCGCAAGGCCCGGACCGGGTTTACGGCGTGATCGGGCTGACCGGTCTGGCGCCTTACTGGTTCGAGATCGACACCAACCTGTATGTCAGTGATGAGGGCGACGCCTCGGTGGATTTTGAGGCTGAGTACGAGCTGCTGATCACTAATTACTGGATTGTCTCTGCCACCTTCGAAACCTTGCTGGCGTTCTCGGAAGACCGGGAGATTGGCGTGGGTAAGGGTATAAACTCCACCGAGATGGGCTTGAGGCTGAGTTACGACCTGATCGACCGCTCTTTCTCACCTTATGTGGGCGTGGTCCATGAGCGCAAATACGGCGACACAGCCGATTTCGCTCGCGCCAGTGGCGGAGGTACCGAAGACTGGTTCGCGGTGGTTGGGGCGAGACTGGCCTTCTGATCACCGTTTTAACGGGCTCCGGGAATTCCTGGAGCCCGTTTTCCATCTACTATTTGATGTATGTCAGTTCCATCGAAATCCTTCGTCTCTTTTCAGTTTTAGTTCAGGTTGGGGTGCCGTAATAAAAGGAATTAACCTGGTGTAGAGGTGCAGCCCGATGACAAAAACACACAAAGCAACCAGTCAAGAACAGTTTCTGATGCACAGGAAACTGACAGTACAAGGCCTTGGCGAGCGGCAGTGGGAAGAGCTCATCCAAGAGCTCAACAATAACCCCGGCGTCGATTTTGCCGAGCGCAAATCCGGCAACCAGTTGCATGTCACCTATGATGGCACACATTACTCTACTGACGAGTTGATTGAGTTGATTGGGGCTCATGGCGGCGGCCTGAAGCCCGGGTGGTGGACTCGCCGGAAACTGGCTGGATATCGTTTTACAGATGAAAACGTCCGGGCCAATGCCAAGCATGTACCTGTCTGCTGTTCGAAAATGCCACCGATGAAAAAGTGACCGGAGGCTAAATGAGCAAGGAACAGGACAGAGTCACTCGCTACAAAAAAGGCAGCCTCACGCTGGCGGGTACGGTCATGCTGGGTACCGGTGTCATGATTGGCGCCGGTATTTTTGCATTGACCGGGCAAATGGCACAAATGACGGGTGCTCTGTTCCCGCTCGCGTTCCTTGCAGCGGCGGTGATTGTCAGCTTCAGCGCCTACTCCTATATTAAAATCTCCAATACCTGGCCGTCTGCGGGCGGTATTGGCATGTACTTGCACAAGGCCTACGGCAATCGGCTGCCAACCGCGTTTAATGCCTTGCTGATGTATTTTTCCATGGTGATTGCCCAGAGCTTTCTCGCGCGCACGTTTGGCTCCTACACCATGCAGCTTTTCGAAGGCGATGAAAGCGGGCGAATGGTTCCCATTTTGGGGGTATCACTGATTCTGGTGGCATTTCTTGTCAATCTTCAGGGCAACCGGATGATTCAGGGCATGGCTTCCTTTATCGGGGTCCTGAAAATCGGCGGCATATTGATTTTTGGGTTGGTTGGTTTGTGGATTGCCGACAGCATTTCGGTCGATTTCTCGAGCCCGGGCGACGCTGGAGCTGCTGGTAATTTTCTGGGAGCTACTGCGCTCGGGATTCTGGCTTTCAAGGGTTTCACCACCATCACCAACAGTGGCTCGGAAGTTAAAGACCCGAAGCGAAACGTGGGGCGCGCCATTGTTATTTCCATTGCGGCCTGCGTGGTGATTTACACGCTGGTCGGATTTGCTGTCGCCAGCAACCTGTCATTGGCTGAAATTATCGAAACGCGAGACTACTCCCTTGCCGCTGCCGCGCGCCCGGCACTGGGGGAATACGCTGTCTGGTTCACCGTTGCCATTGCCATGATGGCTACCGCCGGAGGTATTCTGGCCAGCATTTTCGCGGTATCCCGGATGCTCGCGATGCTGACGGAAATGAAACTGGTTCCTCACCGGCATTTCGGCATGCCGGGTAGCATCCAGAAGCACACACTGGTCTACACTGTAGCTCTGGGGCTGATTCTGACCGCATTCTTTGACCTCTCCCGCATCGCGGCGCTGGGCATTGTGTTCTATCTGATCATGGACATAGCCATCCATTGGGGCGTACTTCGCTATTTGCGCGAAGATGTGCAGGCCAAAGCGTGGGTGCCAGCTATCGCCATTTTGCTGGATTTGCTCGTCCTTGGAGGCTTTGTCTGGGTCAAACTGAATACCGATCCGTTCGTTATCGGCGTGGCAGTTGTCACCATGATTGCAATCGCGGTAGTCGAGCAGATCTTCCTGAAAAAGTCTGAGAATTCCCGGCAATCGGGACATGAGAAGCCTCATGAACATAACCACTAATAACCAGGATACAACGAGGAGGGCAGGACCATGATGGAAGATAATATGTTTGGCCACACCATGTGGGCAGGGCATTGGCTGTGGATGCTGGTGATTGCCATCGTTGTTGTCATTCCGGCCTGGCGCATTTGCCAGCGCACGGGATATCCGGGGTGGATGGGTATCCTGATATTGATACCGATAGTGAACCTGATTCTGTTGTACATCATTGCGTTTGGAGACTGGCCAAGCAACAAAGACGGCGAAGGGAGGTCTTGATGGACAAGGCGAAAAATCAGGCACCGCAGGGACAAAGAGAACTTGAGTTGATTGTGCCGGGAATGGGATCAGACCACTGCGCCGGTATTATCAACAAGACGATCAGTCGCCTGGACGGAGTCAGTAATGTTCAAACCAACATAGCCAGGCACAGGGTGAGTGTACGCTCCTTCACGTCTGGCCCTGACGGAGATGCTGTAAGAAAGGCAGTGGAGGGGGCTGGCTACGATGTGGCTTCCGTCAGAGAGGTTGGCACCAGAACGTTCAAGGTGACTGTTCCGGGGATGGGGTCTGATCACTGCGCAGGCATCATCAAAAGCACACTTGGGCGACACGACGGCGTGCAGACCATTTCAACCAATATCGCCAACCACACCGTAAGCGTGGTGGTCGGCCCGGCGGGTCCTGCAGAGCAGGAGCTGAAGAAGCTGATCGAGGGCGCCGGATACGACGTTGCCGCTGTTGCGCTGGAGGGAGACACCAACCAGGAAGAAGACTCAGCCGTCGAGGAGGCTTACCTCAAGCTTGCCTTGCGAAGGCTCTGGATTGCTGCGGTACCGACCACGCTGATCATGCTGCTGATGATGCCGCATATGTTCTGGCAGCCCATCCCGGGCTATCTGGCGATTGTCGTCGTGCTGGCATTCCCCGTGGTGTTTCTCTTCGGCGGTGCCGCTACCCATAAGGCGTCCTGGCGCTCCCTGAAGAACGGCACCTTCAACATGGATGTGCTGATATCCATGGGCAGCCTGCCGCCGTTCATCATTGGCCTGGTGGGCTTTGTCTATCCGATGACCTCCTTCATCGAGATGGCTGCCACCATCATGACCTTCCACCTGGTTGGCCGATATCTCGAGGCCAAAGCCAAGGGCAAAGCCTCCCAGGCGATTCGGCGGTTGCTCACCCTGGGGGCCAAGACGGCTCGCGTCGAGCGGGACGGCGAGGAAATTGAAATTCCCGTGAAAGAACTGGCTCCTGGCGACATCATGGTTGTTCGGCCCGGCGACAAGGTTCCTACCGACGGCGAGGTCGTGGACGGTGAGAGCCACCTGGATGAATCCATCGCCACGGGCGAGTCGATCCCGGTCTATAAAAGTGCGGGCGACACCGTTATCGGCGCGACCATCAACAAGGAGGGGCGCCTGAGGGTGAAGGCAACCCGCGTTGGTGGTGATACCTTCCTGGCACAGGTGGTAAAGCTGATCGACGAGGCCCAGGGCTCCAGGGTGCCGATCCAGGAATTTGCCGACCGCATGACCGGTCGCTTCGTCCCGCTGGTTCTTATTATTGCGCTGGGCAGCCTGCTGGCCTGGCTGTTCGCCGCTGATACCCTGCGCCCAATCCTTGAATGGGGTGCCGGATTCCTGCCCTGGGTAGATCCGGCGGCGGCGACGCCGGTGCTGGCGATCCTGGCGGCGATTGCGGTGTTGGTGATTGCCTGTCCGTGCGCCCTGGGACTGGCAACGCCAACGGCCCTGATGGTGGGGTCAGGTATTGGTGCCGAGCGCGGCATCCTGATTCGCTCGGGAGAGGCTATCCAGACCTTCAAGGACATCAAGGTCATGGTGTTGGATAAAACCGGAACAATTACCCGGGGAGAGCCAAAACTCACGGAAACCGTCGTCGCCTCGGGGATAACGGAAACCGAACTGCTGGAGCTTGCGGCTGCGGTAGAGAATGCCTCTGAACACCCCATCGCCCGAGCGATCGTCGACGGCGCCCGGGAGCGGGGCGTAAAGCCCGGTGATGTATCTGACTTCCGGTCCACCGGTGCCCGGGGCGTGTCCGGAACCGTGGCGGGTCAGACGGTGCTGATCGGTAACCGTCTGCTATTGGAAGAAAGCGGTGTGCAAGGGCTGGACGCCCTGGACCAGGCGCTTCAGGACCTGGAGGGCAAGGGCAGAACCGCCGTCATTGTCGCCCGCGACGGTCAGGCCTGCGGCATTGTCGCGGTTGCCGACACGCTCAAGGACGAATCCGTCGCGGCGATCAAAGCCATGCACGAGCAAGGGCTGCACGTCGTCATGATTACCGGTGACAACGAGCGGGCCGCCAACGCCGTGGCCAAAGAAGTCGGTATTGATGAGGTGCGTGCCGGCGTGTTGCCCGAGGGCAAGGTGGACGCCATTCGGGAACTTCAGGAAAAATACGGCAACCACGTCGCCATGGTGGGTGACGGCATCAACGACGCCCCGGCGCTGAAACAGGCAAACGTGGGTATTGCTATAGGCGCCGGTGCGGACGTGGCCATAGAAGCTGCGGACGTCACTCTGGTTCGTGGGGAGCTGTCGGGCGTTGTCGACGCCATGGTGTTGTCCCGTGCCACCTTCAAAAAGATCGTTGAAAACCTGATATGGGCCAGCGGCTACAACGTCGCCGCTATTCCTATCGCCGCGTCGGGCCTGTTGCACCCGATGATCGGTGTGGTGGCAATGACCGCCAGCTCGCTGTCCGTCATTGGTAATTCGATGTTGCTGCGTCGGCGTTACGATAAAGTGCGCCGCTAACATGGTGAACCGTGGTTGGCGTCGGGTCAGTTGATGTCGATACGATCAATTGTCGGCATGTTGCTTGTCACGGTGTTATGGGCAATCTGCTTTCCCTTTATCGTGGTGGGTCTTCCAGACGCGCCACCCTTGCTTTTTGCGGCGTTACGGGCATTGCTGGCGGGTATCTGCCTGGTTCTGATCGCCCTTGCAAGGGGCGGTCGCGTCCGATACTCCCCCCGACGGTTTTTTTTGTTGACGGCTATCGGCTTCAGTTACACGGGTATGGGGCTTGGCGGGATGTTTCTCGGAGCCGGAGAATTGGGCCCCGGGCTTGCAACCGTTTTGGCAAACGCACAACCACTTTTTGCAGCTGTGTTGTCCTATTTGGGGTCAGTTCACGAAACGGAAAAAATTGTACGCTAAGCCTTTGGCATCAATGATATCGACACCATTTTTTCCACAATTCATAAAGTTGCGCAGTAATTAGTCGACGACTGGCCCTTGCTAAATAATTTTCATTTCAGCATGAGTTGTGCTTTAAAAATTCAATTCTGCAACTACACTCATTGGGCGAACAGAGCGAGAAATCCGCCGTTAATTCCAATAGCGGGTACGCGAATGAATATCAGCTCTTAGGGGAATATTATGTTAAATTGTCTATTCACCGCTGAAGAACTAACCCCCCAATAACCCCTGCGCAAAATGCCCAGTAGCAAACGCCAGCCCCGCTGCGGCCGTACCCATGATCAAAGTCCGGAGTCCTGATCGCATTGCTGGTAAGCCATAGACGATACTTTTAAGCATTCCGATACCCAAGAAGACGACGCCTGCCAAACCAAGACTCGTCAGGAACTGAATCTGACTCTCCATACCCGGGATGGCATAAGGCAGTAAAGGTAAAGCACCAACCGACAAAAATGCGGCGAAGGTAGTCAACGCGGCTCGGCGTGGGCTGAGTCCGGCACCCGAGAGTCCGTACTCTTCTCGCAACATGGTTGCTACCCACACATCGGGATTACGACTGATAGCCTCCACTACTTGCTCCAGCAATTCGCCGTCGAATCCCTTCGCCTGAAACAGCTGGCGAATTTCCTCACGTTCACCTTCTGGCACAGCACGGATATGTTCACGTTCTGTGCGTTCAGCAAATTTGATCTGATTCAACTGCGCCTGGCCCGCTTCGTAATTACTTACCGCCATGCTGAAGCCGTCTGCAATCAGGTTTGCAAAGCCGAGTACCAACGCAACCTGTGGCGAGAAACCTGCGCCGAACGCACCCGATACAACCGCAAACGTTGTAACGCAGCCATCGATGCCGCCAAGCACAGCATCTGGTAGCGTCGAGGCCTTAACGGGACCAGCAAGCCGTGCACGAACGGCATTAGGCTGGTGCTCGCTGAGCAGTCTTTCATTTTCTGTGGATGGCATCTTTCAGCTTCCTGTTCAGGACGCGATTTGGTGCTTTGGGATTATAGGCTCAGTTCGACCTTGTCACTTTATCTGTCAATATACATCTTCAAGATAACGTCCCTGGCCTCTCAGAGTTTCAATATCGATGTGCAAGGGTTTGAGAATGTCTTCTATAACCTGCCGCACAGCCGCCGCCATATCCCGGCCACCACAGACCAGTATCTGCGCACCGGTGTTAACCATCTGTCGCACGGCTAATTCATCCTGTTTGAGCTTATCCTGCACGTAGGCGCGCTCGTCTGTTCTTGAGAAGGCTGTGTTCAGCCCGCTCAGTCGATGATCCTCAAGATAGCGCCCAAGCTCAGGTTGGTAGAGAAAATCTGACCTGGCATCGCGACCGCCCCAGTACAGATACATAGGGTTGCAACTGGTATTGTTTCTGATGAAACCGGTTAACGGACCAATCCCGGCACCTGCACCGACAAGAATCACTGGTCGGTTACCGGTAGCTGGCCGAAAGCCTGGATTGGGGCGGATGAAGCCATCGATACAATCACCCGGCTTGAGGTCATGCAAATAACCGGAGCAAAGACCGCCGGCCTGCTTACGGACGCATATCTCAACAATTTCGTCATTTGCCGAGGACGCGAGCGAGTAGAACCGCGGGGGTTGACCGTGTGGGGGAATAACCCCCAAAAGGTCTCCCGCCTCGAACGGTGGCAGCGCTTTAAATCTTCTTGGAGAAGCCGTTAGCCATCCGCCCTGCTCCGCCGGTTTGAACCGGAAGATACTGGTGGGCGCCTGAACCGCAATCCCGTAATCCGCCCTTTCTACCAGTTCCAGTTTGACCGTTGCTGGCTGCAATGCACAGTAGTTCAAGAAAAGCGGAGTACCGATAACCTCACCAACCCGGTTTCCCCACTCACTGAATTGCGAGGCAGAACACCGATCAATCAGTTCAATGGCGTGCAAACGGCTGACGCCTTTACCGGCGAGCGCAGCATCCACCGACAAGGCAAACTGACAGAAGTTCGGAAACTGCCGGTCACCAAAACCCAGTACCGTGTATCGCAGGTTCTTCTCAGCCCGGAATTCTTTGAGCCTGGCCATAAACTGCCGGGCCGATGCGGGTGCATCACCATCACCGTATGTCGAAGTCAGCACGAACAGCCTGGAAGCCTGCGGATACTGCTTAGCCAGGGCATTCATCTCGCTGCAATGCACGCGGAAACCGGCCTTATTCAGGCTGCTATGGAGTTCCTGGGCAAATCCCCAGGTGGCATTACCTTCGGAGCCGACCAGAATAATTGTATCCGCCTGAGCGGCATCGGCGTTGTCAGGAAGCTGCCCTGAAGACCGGCGACGCTGCCACCAGATGGTTGCACCTGTTATCGAGAGAGCTGGCACAGTCAGTGCCGCAGCGCCAAGAATCAGGCCAAGCCACCATAGGCCTTCACCGGTGTGCAAACGTACAATCCAGTCCTGCAATACGCCGCTGTCAGAGCGCGGCTGGAACTGCAGCAACTCGCCCGTAGCCTGGTCCACGAATCCGGAGCCGCCGGCGGTTGACAGCGAATAGACGTCCTGCGGATCACCGGGATAGGGAAACACCAGTTCCCGGAGTTCGCCAAGATCGAAATTGCCTAGCGCTTTTAAGGTGCCCACAGGCGATGGTTGCCCGCCCGAGACCTCAGCCGGAAACCCTGGCCCTGTGTCAGGCGCTTCCGGCAGCAAACCAAAGCGCTGTGCCGACATATAGCTACCGGTCAGTGCGGATAACAGTAGGCCGAGCACGGCAAACCGGGCCAGCTCGGCATGGATTCGTTTCCCGCCTGAGCCGGAAAGCGGTCTTAGTATATTCTTCCAACCCCCGGTACGCCGGGCTATCAACAATATTCCCGAAAGACACAGAAGTACCATCAAAGCAGCTAATACGCCGGCCAGCGCTCTACCGGCATCATCCAGCATAAACGCACGGTGCAGGTCCTTGATCCAGCCAAAGAATGCGGAAGGTTCGTAGGGCGTGCCCTCACCTGTTACCGGATTCACCAGATCCGCACCGGCCTGGCCGTCACGGCTGTAATAGACAATGACCTTGCCAGAAGGCTCTCGCACGATCTGCTCAGTCCCGGGATAGTGAGCAACGACCCGGTCTGCCAGCTCGGCAATACTGACTTCACCGGAAGCCGGAATGACCGCTGACACTCTATCCAGCGTCGGAGCCAAAGCCAACACAGCTCCCGTGACCGAGAGAACGATCAGGAACACGCCTGCAAGCAAACCCGGTAAACTGTGGAACTTGCGCAACATAATAGCCGATGCTCCTGGTGAATTATTGAAGCTCGTAGGTCAGAGCGCGCACGTAACCACGTCCTGAAACCGGCTTTCCGGACCCTTCGGTGGTCAGGGGGGCTATCACATCGGCTCTGATATCGCGCATATCTTCAACAGCAGAGTCGACTCGAACCTCATAGCCGTTGTCGATCAGCGAATCATCGAGGTTCAGAGTCACTTTCAGCGTGCGGCCACTGGTAACACTGGCGCCAGTCAAGCCGTCATACTCTGCAGGATCAAGCCCACTGCCCCGGGCCCAGCCTCCCAGGTGTTTGTAGTATTTAGATTTCTTCCCGGAAACCCAAAGGGTACCCTGATACTCTCCGGCGGCATCGGTAAGATACAGCGCCAGATAGGCTCCATCGCCGCCGTAATTCTGTAGTTCCGTAGTGAAGGTCACGTCACGGGCCTGGGCGAATACCGGTAAAGCCAAGGCGGCGAAAAGGCTGCAAGTGAGAACAAACGTTTTCATAAATGGTCTCCAAAAACCTGATGAACGTTAAAGGAACAGGGCAAATTCGCTCAGTTACTCAACGGTAACCGTGGGACGCCCCTTGACGATGCCGTTGCGTGGCGCCTGACTTTTGGGATTGTCCTGTCCATTTTTCCTGTTGCCGCGGTCCCTCTCCTCATCGTCACTGTCTTCACGCTCCCATTTCATCATGGTCAATGAAGCGGGCGCGAAAGAGGCTTCTGCCCTGACCCCATCGGCATCGAGGCCCCGGACTTCATAACAACCGTCGTCAACCTTTATTCGGTGAACTGTCCAGCCTTCGGCTTCCAGCTTTTCACGCAGATTTTCACGGGGCTGCCAACTCGCCACCGGATCATCGCAGTCGTCATCGGCCAGTGCGGTGCCGCTCAGAAGTAACAAAGACAGGCTCAGAATAATGGGTTTGGTCTTCATGGTGTCTCTCCTGCTGGTTGTGTTAAATCCACTCTAAGGCGCTAACCTGACAACGACCTGAACAAACGAGGCCATTTCAGCGGAACTGAAAAGCTTCTTTATGGAAGCGAGTCAGGCGGAAGGGTGCTGCCCGCAAGCCGTTTCTAATGGCTTCCCCCAGCCCTGCCGGGCCGCAGAACCAGACCTCTGCGCCTGCTGCCGAGCGTCCGTTGGTAGACAACGTCTCGGCAGACAACCCCTGCCCCTTGCTGCTGTCATGAATCTCGAGGTGTATCCCGGGAAAGCCATCGCAAAGCGCCCGAAGTCGATCCACCATGGGATCCTGGCCGGCGTTGCGCGTGCAGTAATGCAGATCGGCTTCAGGCACGGTGGCGTCGGTGGCGCTGCTTAGAGCTTCGAGCCAGGCCAGAAACGGCGTGATCCCGATGCCACCGGCTATCCAGATCTGGTGGGATTTGCGGTTGCGGCGATCGAAGTTAAAACAGCCGTAAGGGCCTTCTATATTTACGGTTTGCCCCACGCTGATTTTCTGGCTCAGATTGCGGGTAAAGTCTCCGAGGGATTTGATGAGGAAGGTAACAGTGCCATTTTCCCGATCCGCACTGGCGATGGTGAACGGGTGCGCACCCTCAATCCGGTCGAAGGTCACAAAGGCGAATTGCCCCGCACGGTGACCGGGCCATGCCGGCCCCATGTGGCAGGTAACTTCGGTGACGTCCCGGTCTGGTGTTTTGATCGCGGTGACCATGCCGCGAACCTGGCGACGACGACCAACTCTGCCGGTCAGAGATAGCCCGCTGGCGATGCTCCCGCCAAAGAGCAAAATGGCCATCAGTAGTCCGATTGGCTGCTGCCACCATTGCAGCGGAGTCAGCCACGCCGCGTGGAAAGCGAGCAACAGATAAAGCACCGGCATGCCGCGATGCAAATAACGCCAGTATTTGTAGGGAAACTTGCGCCACAAAGTGATCAACAGCATGGCGAACAGCAGATAGACGGCGAACTCCCCTACCTCTTCCGCAGCATCGCGCATGGTGTCGATGAACCCGGAATAATCCTGATCGTGCAGCCTGCCGGCTTTTCCGAAAATCGACTCTATAACATCGTCACCCATTTCAATCAGCCAATGAGCTGCCGCGAATACCACTGCCAGAATGCCCGCCCATTTGTGGGTGCGATAGATCTGATCCAACCCGCCCAGCGGTCTCTCCAACCAGGCTGGGCGCAGTGCCAGCATCATGGTCAGTGACATCAGAGCAATGGATAACAGCCCACTGAGCAGCAGGCTCTGGTCATAGACTGCCCAGGGAGAACCGGCCCCAGGACCTGCAAAGAGGTTCCAGGCCCATAGGCCCAAAACCAACACAACGAAAGGAAAAATCATCCGCATCATCACATCTCCTGCGATCGGTACCTGGAATATTCCCCCGAAGGCTAGCGCCCAAACCTGACAGCCAGCTGAAGGTCGGTGAAGAGAGATCGAAGCGTTATTGACCATTCAGGCTGTTGTCAGGTTCGAGCTGTAGTATCTTGATTTCAGGGCTGGGTCAGAGGTGAACAATGCGGGTTCTTTTGGTGGAGGATACGGCGGGATTGGGCGAGGCGGTCCGGGATCAGATTGCGGACGACGGCCACGCCGTGGACTGGGTGCAAACTCTGCGCTTTGCTGAGGCGAGTATCAGGACCACAGCCTACGACCTGATTCTGCTGGACCTGATGCTGCCCGACGGCCATGGCTTCGGCTTTTTGCGAACGATCCGGGCTACCGGAATAACAACACCGGTGATCATTCTGACCGCCAGGGATCAGGTGTCTGACCGGATTGAAGGATTGAATGCCGGTGCTGACGACTACCTGGTCAAACCCTTTGATCTTTCGGAGTTGTCGGCCCGCGTGGCCGCGGTGGCTCGCCGATATCGCGGCAATCCAAGCCCGATCATACAAGTGGGCGAGCTGATGATTGATCTTGGCGATCACCGCATCAGTCGCAACGGCCTGCCGGTAGAACTTACGGCACGGGAGTGGGCATTGTTTGAGGGCTTTATCCAGCGACCCGGAATGCTGTTATCGCGATCGCAACTGGAGGATCGTCTATACGCTTTCGGGGCCGAAATCGAAAGTAACACCATCGAAGTTTATGTCAGCCGTCTGCGTAAAAAGCTGGGGCGGGACGCTATCGTAACCGTCAGGGGAATGGGCTATCGCCTGGAAACACATGACCACTAGAACCAGCCTGCAAAAAACACTCGGTATCGGCCTGACACTCGGTGTCACCCTACTCTGGCTGTTGGGCGTGACCGCTTCGGGACTGGTGGCACAGCATGAAATGAACGAGGTCTTCGACAGTGCCCTGGAAGAAACCGCCCAGCGCATACTGCCACTGGCGGTCACCGACATCCTGAACCGTGAGAACGGCGCGGGCAATCAAAAGGCCCCAGCCCTGAAAGACCATGACGAATACCTGACCTATCTGGTACGGGACGAAGCTGGAAATATTCTGCTCCAGTCCCACGATGCCGACCCTGGCGTGTTTAGCAGGACCCCCGCGGAAGGGTTTTCAGATACTCTGACCCACCGGCTATATGGCGTATCTGCAGTCAGCTATACCATCTATCTTGAAGTGGCCGAACCCTTGGCGCACCGGCGTGAATCCGCTCTGGAGGCGGGATTAGCCTTACTGTTGCCTTTACTGGTGCTGATTCCGGTCAGCCTGTTGGGTGTCTGGTGGATTGTCCGGCTTTCCCTTCGTAAGGTGGTCGATTTTCAGCAAGACATTGAATCCCGCGGCGCGGGAGATCTGTCCCCTGTTGTAGAAGAGCAGTTACCCCGTGAATTTGAACCAATCGCCGGTGCCATCAACCGGCTGCTTGAGCGTTTGCATCGTGCTCTCGAATCAGAACGCAGCTTTACCGCCAACAGTGCCCATGAACTGCGAACTCCCCTGGCAACAGCGCTTGCCAAAGTGCAGCGACTGAAAACCAGAATGCCCGATGATTATCTCAAGAATGATGTTGCAGAAATTGAAGAAGCGTTACGCAGTCTCTCGGTGCTGTCCGGAAAACTGCTCGAGTTGGCAAAAGCAGAAGGTGGCGGTGCACTCTCACAAAGCCAGCAGGATCTTGTGCCCATCCTCGCGATGATTGCCCGGGATTTTGAGGCCCAGGCACCCGGGCGAGTTGTTTTATCCCTGCCGGAGCGCGAAGTGAACTCCTTTCTTGATCCCGATGCCTTCGCCATCCTGGTGCGTAACCTGATCGAGAATGCCCTTAAGCATGGTTCCCGTAGCGAGCCGGTGAAGATCAACCTGAACGATAATGGGGTTTTAAGGGTCTGCAATGGCGGTGCAAGAGTGCCACCGGAACAGCTCGCTCTTTTAAGAAACCGGTTTGCACGCGCCAAAACGGACGCTGCAGGTTCTGGCCTGGGCCTCGCGATTGCCGATGCGATTGCTAAAGGTGCCGGCATGACCCTGCATCTCAGATCGCCGGCAACAGGACGGCAGGATGGTTTTGAAGCGGAGCTGAATCTGGCATGTATCTGACACTCACCGACATTGTGCTGCTGACGAGCATCATTCAATCGCTGGCTCTTGCCGTTTTTCTCCTACTTCCATCCAACAGTGGGCTCATATCTAACCGACTCCTGGTTGCCACTCTGGTGTTCTTCGCCGCCGGGCTGGGAGAGATCTTCCTCTATGGCAGCGGGCTTGCGCTCCAGTACCCAAACTTCGCCTACCTCGGAACACTCATCGGACTTCTACAAGCCGGCACGCTCTATCTATATGCGCAATCGCTGATGTATCAGAATTTCCAGTTACGCGGGAAGCATCTCGTGCACACGTTGCTCTTCTGGGTGGTCGGCGCAATTTTTCTGATTGAATATTATTTACAGCCAAGCGAGACCAAAGTTCAGATTCTGCTTGAACGGGACCACCCGGGCGTACTTACCTCTCCCCTTCTTGCAGTCGCTATTCACGCGGTCTTTCTGGGCTACCTGTACGCGACTATTCGTGCGATTAACCGTTTCGGCCTTGGTATTCGACAGATTTTCTCGAGTATTGAAAACAAACAACTTGCGTGGTTACGGACGCTTCTGATCGGCTATGCAGTGGCTTGGACCGTGAGCATGATGTACTGCCTTACAGCGCATGTGTTTAGAAGCGTGCCTGGAACCGAGTGGGTGGCCGGCGCTGGCGCTGTAACGGGCTTCATTTTCATCAATTTTCTGATGATAAACTCTCTTCGCCAACCCGTTGTTTTCTCTGGATTGGCAGCAGACCAGGCCGCCTTGCTGGAAGAAGAGCCCACGCCGCAGTTTGATCAAACTTTAAAGGTCAGGCTCCAACAGTTAATGCACCAGGAAAAGCCCCACTTGCACCCCAACCTGACCCTGGAACAACTTTCACGGAAATTGGGCGCCCCTTCAAGAGAGGTTTCACGGGCCATTAACCAAGGCTTTGGCTGCAATTTCTTTGAGTTCGTCAGTCGCTATCGCATCGACGAGGCGAAATCGCGCCTGGCCGATGCAGCCAATCAGGCAAATATTCTGCAAACTATGTATGACTCTGGCTTCAACTCGAAGTCCGTATTCAACACTGCTTTCAAGAAAGAGACAGGATTTACCCCCAGTGAATATCGCCGACGAGCCCTGCAGGGCGATATCCGACCCTAGCCACGATCCTGAACCTGGCTACCCGGCGTTCGAGTACGCTCTCACCCGATACTGAAACCTCTATCCTTTTGAATTATATATTTTATTTCCAAACCATGGAATCGGTTCGGTTTCGTACCTGAGAACGCTTCTTTGACCTCCCTTCCGTACTCTGATTGCCAAGCGCCACCAAACCCGGTGCTCGTGAAGCTCAACGCACTATGAGGAGGTCATGTATGAAAACCAAATTACGCAAAACCACTGTTCCCGCAGTGGCCGCAGCAATCTTCAGCCTGATGTTTGCCGGTAGCGCCCAAGCTCATTGTGATGCTCTGGACGGTCCCGTGATTACCGAAGCCCGTGCGGCACTGGAGTCAGGCAATGTTAAGCCCTTGCTCAAATGGGTGCCGGCAAAGGATGAGGCCGAAATCAAAAGGGTATTCGCCGATGTGCGCCAAGTCCGCGGGCAAAGCGAAACTGCGAAAAACATTGCCGATCAGCATCTGTTCTCGACGCTCGTTGAGGTTCATCGTGCCTCCGAAGGCGCACCCTTTACCGGCATCAAGCCTTCCGGACAGATTGATCCGGGTTTAATGGCGGCGGATGCGGCGTTGGAAAACGGGCAAATTGATCGCCTCGTGGCAAATATAACCCGCAAGATCGAGAACGGTATTCGTGAGCGTTATCATGAGGCTCAGCGTGCAAGGGCCATGGCTGATCAAAGCGGCGATAAGGGGCGTGCCTTTGTCGCTGACTACGTCAATTACATTCACTATATAGAGGGCGTGCATGGCGCTGCTGGAGGGCAGGGGCACTAATTCCTATCTTCACGCAGACGCAAAGCAGGCTGACGGCCTGCTTTGCCGTTGTATTCATTTCCAGTTTCGCCTTCGGCTGAATTGGTACCATCATTCTATTAAGGCGCATCAAAAAACATAAATGAAGCCAACACCAATCTCCGCTTCATAATCATTCCGGGATATCGGGCTATCTGAGACGTCACTCCCATAAACTTCGTAAAGAGCTTCGCCGAAGATCTGCCAGTTCTTGTTCAGGTAGTTCCGGTAATTAACATTGACGCCCGTCGAGCGATACCCGCTATCAACGTCGGTTTCTGGAAGACCTGAATCTATCGATTGCCGGGTGTTCACACCAAAGTCCCGGTTGGCTAACTTGCCATCGTGGAACGTTGCAGGGGTCAGTTCACGAAACGGAAAAAATTGTACGCTAAGCCTTTGGCATCAATGATATCGACACCATTTTTTCCACAATTCATAAAGTTGCGCAGTAATTAGTCGACGACTGGCCCTTGCTAAATAATTTTCATTTCAGCATGAGTTGTGCTTTAAAAATTCAATTCTGCAACTACACTCATTGGGCGAACAGAGCGAGAAATCCGCCGTTAATTCCAATAGCGGGTACGCGAATGAATATCAGCTCTTAGGGGAATATTATGAGACAGATAAGACCATTACGTTAGATCTTTGCAGCTTTATTGTTTGCCACATCACTACCGACTCTCGCGGCGGCCACGACTATAGAGCTGGTGAATGACAGCAATTCAGATGAAACTTTAATCAGATCGAATACGTCTGGAATTGTGACACCTCCAGCGCCAGATCCGTTATTTGCGAACGATACCAGCGTTGTTGTATCAGAAACCCCCGGCACCGTTGATGCAGGTGCTTTCACTTATCAAAGCTGCAGATTTAACTGGTCGGTAATTAAAGTCGGATCTCTATACCAGTTCTCAGATGGAGCTGAGCCTGCATCGGATTGTGAATCACAAGTAATTCTACAAAACTTTATTACTGGTGAGTATTCTGTACGATTTACCGTAGAATAAATTTTTTTAAACTGATCTTACTAAAATTAATTCACTGTGTAACGTAGATATACATTGCACAGTGAATTATTTATAAGATATTGTCTTTTCGGCTATTTATTTAGTGAATTTGGGTACGTATAGCTCTCTGGTGGCGTTTATAGAATCATCCAACCTATTCTCGTAACCACTAAACCAAGACTGTTTTCGTATATCCTCCGCGTTCAGAATTTGACCCTCTGTAATACTTTTTGATCCAAACTTCTCTGCTGCATCCATAGCTTCATATAACAACATTATAAGAGGACTATCTGACATAAAATCCTCTGGTATCTCTCCGTTTTTGATTGACGCACTTTCATATGCTTTTTGAACGCCCGCGCGCTGGTGCGCATATTCAAAAGAGGTCCCTTTTTCCTCATTGCCTACAGCATCTAAAAATTCTATCCCAGCTTTGAACTTAGACGCCATATTCCCAACAAAAGGGTCGGAAAACTGATCCTTTTCGCTCGTCGGACCGCTGTAAAGTCCCATGGCAAGCCCCTGTTGTTGATTCATTTTATTACGAGCTATGGCCTGCTCATCTTTTGTGAACATTTCGCCTTGATTACTTGCAACAGCATAGAGTGCTCGCCTATCAAGCTCACCCAGTAACGAATTTCTGCTTTCTGCAGGTGCGTTATTTGGCGGATATGACTTTCCAATCGACTCCAGGCGCTCATAATTACTAATGGGTTCGAAAGTAAGCGAACATCATTTATAATGTAGGCTCCGTTCGCCAAGCTTATCGGATATTTACACACATGCGCCACGATGACGGTCGTAAACTTGATCACAAAACATTAGAAGC
>NZ_LOCO01000017.1:0-95409 GCF_001574445.1 Marinobacter excellens LAMA 842 | reverse complement strand
CGGCCATGGCTTTGAGTTTTTCTTGATCCACTTGTGTACCCACGATGGTATCCTTTTGAAAAGATTACTCAGTCGTGGGCAGTTACACAATTTGGTTTACAGCCTCGGACGCTTCCATTATGCCAAGACTAATCAGCGGCAATACTAATGCACCCACGATTGCCATCGCCGAAAAGGCCGCTGACATGATCCTTGAGGAGGATCTTTGGGAACAAAATTAGAAGCCATGGTTTCGAGTTAACTTCAGTGGCTAATCCCATTAAAAACCCGCGAGGCATTGTCTGCATCGCGGGTTTATCTAGTTGGCTATTCTCACCAAGCTTAGAAATTCATCTGAACACCAAGACCAATGCCGTCGACCGTCAGGTCGCTGTCATCGTAGTAGCGCATGTACTCGAGGTTCCCCGACAGATTCGGGGCGAACCTGAAGTTAACGCCGGCGCCGTATGAGAAATCAGATTCGTCATCAGATCGAATCCCGGATTCTGCCTCGATGCGAGTGAAACCAACCACGGCATATGGCGTCACTGGGCTCTGGTTCGCCATGTTAATGGTGGCATACCCGCCAAAGAAGTTATCAAGTTTAACCTTTTGGCCAAACACCCGATCATCATCCACACCGAAACCGGCGCGGGCTTCAATGCCCAGGAATTCGTTGGCCATCACACCAACTTTGCCGGACAGCGTTCCAACGTCAGCGCTTGAAACGCCGTCATAATCCAGATCCATAAACGTATAGTTCAACCCGGCATAAAGGCCACCCACACCGCTCTTATACATATCCTGTGCAGATGCCGTCCCAGCCAAAGCGATGCCTGCAGACGCAACCGATGCGAGTAACAGATTCTTTTTTACGTTCATAACCGGTTCTCCTTGTTCCTTATTGGGGAGCTGAGTAACGCTCCTTTTTTACAACTTGCACCACACAGACGATGTTTGCCATAGCCAGGTTCCGAATTTACGTTGCTTTTACAGGGATTTAATTTGGTGTTAATGGCCCGTGCGTCCGCCTGTTTCCTTGCGGAAGCCCGGTACCGCGGGTATCCTGACGCCGTCTCTTTGTCAGCTGGCGCGGGCGCACCTTGAGAAACCTTTACCCTGTCATATTTATTATCAGCGTCATGTTTATACTTCTCAGTGTTTTCATGACCTTACCGGTTGTACTTCTCGCTCTTGCGGGGGAAGAAGTACCAAACGCGGTGGCCTTCGCCGAATCGGCCGGTATCGTATTTGCGCTTGGTGCTGTAGGCGTGTTGTCGATGTACCGGCAACCCAGGGATCTCAAGCCCCGCTACATGTTCGTTCTTACCGTTTCCAGCTGGTTTATCATCGCCCTGCTCTCCTCAATACCCTTCTATCTCAGTGATAACGGCATTTCCGCGGCAGATGCTTTTTTTGAGGGTACCTCCGGCATAACCACAACGGGTGCCACGGTGCTGAGTGGTCTTGATGATATGGATCGGGATCTGCTGCTGTGGCGGTCCATCCTGCAGTGGATCGGCGGCATCGGTATCATCGGTATGTTCGTTGCGGTGCTTCCGTTCCTGCGTGTTGGTGGTATGCGGCTGTTCGCAACAGAATCTTCAGAATGGACAGACAAAGCCTTGCCTCGAATGAAAACACTCAGTCGTGGCCTTCTGTTCGTTTATCTGATCTTCTCGGTGATTGCGGTGGTCACCTACTGGCTGTCAGGCATGAGTCTGTTCGATGCCTTCAACCATGGCCTGACCAGCATTGCCACCGGTGGTTTCTCCACCTCTGATCTTTCGATGGGCAAGTTCAGCGATCTGATCCTGATGGAAGCCACGTTGTTCATGATCATCGGCAGTTTGCCGTTTTTTCTGTTCGTGAGGGAATTGCACGGGCAGCACGGTGTTCTGTTTAAAGACCAGCAGGTCCGACTTTTTCTGACCATCCTTTTCACGGTGCCGGCACTGCTGACACTCTACCGCTGGTGGGTTTCGCCGATTCCGTTTGATCCCATACACAATTACGTGGCGACGTTGTTCAACGTAACGTCTGTGGTGACCACTACCGGCTATGCCTCAGAAGACTACGCCGCCTGGGGGCCGCTGGCCTTTGTGGTGTTCTTCTTTCTGATGTTTGTAGGCGGCTGTTCCGGCTCGACCTCTGGCGGCATGAAGATTTTCCGTTTCCAACTGTCGTTGATCATTCTTCGGGAGCAGCTGATGCGGCTGCTTCACCCGAGGGCGGTCTTTACCAGAAACTACAACGGGCGGGCGGTCAGCGACGAGATTATTTCATCGATGATTGCCTACACGTTCATCTTCCTGCTGTGCCTGCTGATTATCACGGTGCTGCTGGCGTCACTTCAGCTCGATTTCGTGACAGCTCTGTCTGGCGCCCTCACCTCTTTGACCAACGTTGGCCCGGGGCTGGGTGACATCATTGGTCCGTCGGGTAACTTCGCTCCCCTGCCGGATGCCGCCAAGTGGATCCTGTCGGTGGGTATGCTGATGGGCCGGCTGGAAATTCTCAGTGTGGTGATCGTGCTGTCACCCGGGTTCTGGCGCGGCTAACACCGATTAGCGATACCAGAGCACGTGCTGATCCTCTAACGGGATATGAAGCAGCGGGTGGTGTGGGCGTATCCTTGGAGTGTAATGATCCTCCGGTCGGTCTGGTACCGATACTGAAAACAGGTAGCTGTCTTCCGCACCGGGCAGGCTGCGTTCAAACGTCATGGGCTGAACAATGCGCCCACCGTATTCCGAAGCTTCCGCCACCAGCTCGATCATCACCTGTTCTGGGCTTAGTCCGTCGAGGTACACATCCAGGGTAAACACCCGCGTGCCGTCTTTCTGCTCGCTGGTGAGTCTTCCAAAGCGCAATCTTGGCCAATGCTGGGCAATTTGTTGCTGCCATTGGAGCAATTGTCTGGCGGTTTCAGGGTTCCTCTGGTTGCCCTTGGCGATCATCGGCAGGTAGAAGGCATCAACGTATTCCCGAACCATGCGATTGGCGGAATAGCTGGCCGTTAACTGGTCCATGCTTGCCCGCACTCGTTGTAACCATCTTGCCGGCAGGCCCTCGCTGTTGAGCTGGTAGAACTCGGGTATCACTTGTTCCTCCAGCAATGCGAAAAGTTCGTTTGCGTCGGCGTCATCGTGCTGGTCGGAATGACTGAGTTCTTCAAAAGTGGCGCCAGGCCGAATGGCCCAGCCCACGTTCTCGTTCCAGGCTTCTGCCCACCAACCATCGTATTGGGACAGGTTCAGGCCACCATTTACCAGCACTTTCATGCCGCTGGTGCCACAAGCTTCCCACGGGTGCCTCGGGCAATTGAGCCACACATCAACCCCCTGAATGAGCTGGTTGGCCACAGCAAGGTCATAGTCCTCAATGAACACTACCCGGCCCTCGGCCTCGGGGCGCCTGGAAAAATCCTTCCAGCGCTTGATCAACGCCTTGCCTGCGGCATCGTGGGGGTGAGCTTTACCCGCTAAGACGATCTGAAGTGGTCGGTCGCGACAGCATAGTAACGCCAGCAGCCTTTCCGGGTCTTTGAGCAGGAGATCTGGGCGTTTGTAACTGGTAAAACGTCGGGCAAACCCGAGCGTGAGGGTTTCCGGGTCTAACAACAATCCGCACGCGGCCTCGACACTGGAGCCAACCTTGTGCTCGCAGTGTTGGCTTCGCAGGCGTTTGCGGAGATAGCTGATCAGCCGTTTGCGCTGGCTCCTGCGCATTTGCCATAGCTCGTCGTCAGTGATGGACTGCAGCGGGCAGGATTGGGTTAGCGGCCGGCGCCACCGCTCCTGGCCGCAAGCCCTGGTCCACAAAGCATCGGATTCCGGTGAGTCCCAGCTGGGAGTGTGCACGCCGTTGGTCACGAACTCGGCCGGGATGTCGTCAGCAGGCCAGCGCCCAAACCAGGGCTGGAAAATTGCCTGGGTAACCTTGCGGTGGATCTGGCTTACACCGTTAAAGCGGCCGCTCATTCCAAGCGCAACGCCGGCCATGTTCAGATCGCGGCTGCCACCGTTGGCGATTTCAATGAGGTTGTGCAGGCAGTTGTTGTTTTCGGAAAGCCAGGGTGAGAGGTAGAGTTCTGCCAATTCCGGCGCAAATCGATCAAAGCCGGCGGCCACCGAGGTATGGGTGGTAAACAAATTGGTGGCACGGGTTGCCAGTCGGGCCTTTGCAAAATCCGATTGATTGGCCTTCTGCCAGCAATGGGCCCGTTCGATCAGCGCCAGTGCACTGTGTCCCTCGTTGATATGGCATACGGCAGGCTTGCGCTGCAGCAGCTCCAGCAATCGCCAACCACCAATACCCAGTACCATTTCCTGCTGAATGCGTTTTTCGGGGTCACCACTATAGAGTTCACTGGTGATGCCCCGGTCACCGGGTTCATTACGGGGGTCGTTTGCATCCAGCAGCAGTAATTCGCATCGGCCAACCTGGCCTTTCCAGGCCCTCAACCGAACATCCCGTCCCGGGAACGGAACCGTTACCCTTGCCCACTCTCCGCTTGGGTCTCTCACAGGTGCCACCGGCAGCATGGTTGGGTCGTTGTAGGGGTAAAACTCCAGTTGTTCGCCGTCAGCACTCAGGGCCTGGCGAAAATAACCCTGCTGGAACAGCAGGCCGACCGCCATCACCGGCACGCCGAGATCACTGGCGGCTTTGAGGTAATCGCCTGCCAATACGCCAAGGCCACCGCTGTACAACGGCAAAGACTCAGACACACCGTATTCCATACAGAACCAGGCAACGCCCTCACCAAGTTGGCCATCGCAGGTATCGGAATACCAGGTATCCGCCTCGTTCAATGCCTGGAGGTGACTGGTCTGGGCCTGGTATACGTTGAGAAATTCCGGGCTCTCTGCCAGCGCCAGCAGATGTTCAGAGGACACACTATTGAGTACCAGCCATGCGTTTTGTGTCGACTCCCAGACATCTTCATCCAGCAATCGCCATAGCTGATCACTGCCATGATGCCAGCTCCAGCGCAAATCCAGCGCCAGTGGCATAAGCCCCGACAGCTGAGCTGGCAGGGCCCGCATGGTGTAAGCGGCAAGTGTCATGGCCGTGGCTCGGTGTTAGTGCGCTGTATAGCCGCCGTCGATAACCAGTTCGCTGCCAGTGATAAACTTGGACTCATCAGACGCCAGGTAAACGATGCCCCAGGCAATGTCATCAGGCTCCCCCATGTGGCCCAACGGATGCAAAGCCGCAGTCGCCTTTCTGGCTTCTTCCGGGTCCATGCCAGTGGTTTTCAGGTGATTCTCAACCATGGGCGTCCAGATGAATCCCGGGTGAATCGAATTGGCGCGAATGCGGTCTGGTGCGTATATCATCGCGTCGGTCTTGGTCATCAATCTCACCGCGCCTTTCGACGCGTGGTAAGGCGGAACATCTGGAGCGCTTACCAGGCCGTAGATGGATGAAAGATTGATCAAGCTGCCGCTGCCCGCTTTTTTCATGTGCGGTATCGCGTGCTTCGTGCAGAAGAAAACACCTTTTACATTAACCGCCTGGACCCTGTCCCATTCCTCCTCCGTCAGTTCATGGGTCGGTTTGTTGGTGCCGGATATGCCGGCATTGTTAACCAATACGTCGAGCTTACCGAATTTTTCCGCAACGCTATCGATAGCCTCTTTTACCTGGGCCTCGTCTGCCACATCACAATGCCAATAGGCCACTTTGTAACCCTTGGCGGCCAGTTCCGTGGCGAGCGCTTTACCGGCCTGGTCAAGAACATCCAGTATGCCAACCGCTGCGCCCTCTTCCACCATACGTTGAACGGCGGCCTTGCCTATTCCAACGGCTCCGCCAGTCACTGCTGCAACCTTGCCTGCCAATCGTGCCATGTTATCCATTCCTTCTTGCGGCTATTCTGTTGGTGCGGTCTGTGCCGCCCTAAACCCTGAATCCAGTGAGCAAAGATTGGCTTTGAAGCCACTGGACCAACTCTGCAATCACGTCCACCTCGTTATCCGTTCCATCAAACCCCAAACCAAGCCCGCCGGAAGAGCGGCGAATAACGTGCGCGTTCAGCACCCGGTGGCAATCCTGTCCCTGATCCGGAAGCTTGAAGGCCAGCTGAATGGGCTGGTTCAACCGGATGTCGGCGTAATCGGTCGCCACAAACAATCCTCGCCGGGAGGCGTCCTGGATTTGCCCGGTGGCTACGGGCATTCCCCTTTTGTACACCAGTATAGGTAATTCACCCTCAATGCGCTGGCTAAGCCTATGCTCCATGATATCCCCCTGCATTTACTCAACGTAAACTACCCTTCGATAAACACACCCGCTCCTTGTATTTAAAACTGGTCAAGGTTTAACCATCTTGATGCTAGTCAATTAATAACCAATCGTCAGTTTTAACGTCCGTAGAGGTTGACCATAGACCGCAGGGAATCAGACCGCGCCAGTGATTGATAGTTCTCTGGCAACTGCCATATCCAGTTATTGGAAGTTGTGCCAGGTGTGTTGAAGCGGGCACTGGAGTCCAGACCGAGAAGGTCCTGCATGGGAATCATCACAAGCCCCGAGACAGACCCCAGCGCCGCCTGGATAATCTGCCTTGGAATGCTGTCGTCGGTGAGCCGAAGGTACTGGTTTACGTGAGCCCGGGTACGTTCATCCAGGCTCTGGTACCAGCCCAGGGTGGTGTCATTGTCGTGGGTACCGGTGTACACCAGGTCACGCTCTTTATGGTTATGAAGTAAGTGAGGGTTGCTTGCGCTGCCATCAAAACCAAACTGCATGACCGTCATGCCGGGCAAGTTAAACCGCTGCCGAAGTGCCTCGACATCGGCCCCGATGATGCCCAGATTCTCCGCAACCAGCGGCAGTTCCGGGAGTTGCTCAAAACACGCTGACAGGAAGGCATCAGCGGGGCCCGCCACCCAGTGTCCGTTCACCGGGCGGGCATCTGCCGCAGGAATTTCCCAGAACGCCTGCAGGCCTCGAAAGTGATCAATCCTGAGCAGGTCGAACTTTTCCTGCTGGCTGGCCAGCCGATCTATCCACCATCGATAACCATCGGCGGCCATAGCTTGCCAGTCATAGAGTGGATTACCCCAGTGTTGACCATCAGGAGAAAAATAGTCCGGAGGCACGCCGGCGACGACCAGGGGCTGGCCCTGAGCATCCAGCTTGAACATGTCGGGGTGGGCCCAGACATCGGCGCTGTCGTGGGCAACAAAAATGGGGATATCCCCGAACATCAGCACGCCCCGCTCCCGGGCATATCGACGCATTGCCTGCCATTGCAGATGAAAAACAAACTGTTCGAAACAGACCTGTTCAATGGCGTTACCGTGCCGGGCTCGGAATCCTTCAAGAGCCAGTGGTTCCCTGCGCCGCAGTGGCATTGGCCATTCATACCAGGGAATGCCGCCATGGGCATCCCGGATGGCGATGAACAAGGCAAAGTCATCCAGCCACACCTTGTGGTCGGACAGGAACTGTCGCCAGGTATCCTGGTTGGTGGTTACGGGTTGTTGGCCGGTGGTCGCTAAAAAACGCCCGGCTGCGATTTCAAGGGCGCGGCCTCTGGTCTCCCGCGCTAGCTCATCGGTACTGAGCAAGTCCAGATAAACAAGCTCCGACAGGTCAACAAACTCAGGGTTGCCGGCGTGGGCGGATAACGACTGATAAGGGGATAAATCGGAATGGGTAGGTCCTGTTGGCAGGGTTTGCCAAACCGTTATGCCTGCGTCTGCCAAATAGTCGACAAATCGCCGGGCCTGTTGCCCAAGCTTGCCGTCATTTCCTGGCAAGGCAGTTGGATGTAGCAACACACCTGCACGACGACGGGAAAATACCGGCGCGGGAGTCAGTGCTCCACTCATTCCAGCCCCCCGGCCTCATGCCCCGGGCGCATGGCCCCGCCCCGCGCAGGCTCTCCCCCACCCTGGCTGATGGGCTGGAACAGGCGGGCAGGCGCCGGGTAGCCAATGTTGTCGTAGAGGTTGGCCAAATGCCGGCGATAAAGATGTTCAAAATCCCGAACCACCGGAGCCGGGTTGTAGTCACCAAACCACCAGAACCAATCCGACCCCTCACAAAGCCCAAGTTGGTAGCTGGCCTTTTCTTTCTGCTCGGCGGTCAGGCTGCCATTGTCCATAACACGGTCATAGTGTTGTTTGGCCTCGCAAAGAAGGTCCCACGCTCGGTTCTTGTCCGGGTCACCAATCCAGGTTGAGAAAGTGCCGTAAATCCAGCTTCCGGCCACAAGGTGCGGCAGTTTCACGGGATCGCACACCGGCTCGCTCAGCAGGTTCCGATAGGTAGTCAGCCGCAGGGTTTTATGGTTTTTCAGTACCCGATATAGCTCATCCAGAAAGTAGTAGCCGTTCTCCGGGTAGTACTCCCAGGCGTTCTCACCGTCGAGAATCACAGAAATAACCGGGCAATCCCCTGCCTTGCTGTTACTGGCAATATTCTCCATGTGGTGGACCAGGTCGCCAACGGCGTCTTCCGCGTGCCAATCCGCGTAATTGAAGCCAATCAGGTCCGACAAACCGTCATCGCGGAAAAACACGGTTACCGGTTGTTCTCCGAACAGGAAAGGACGGTGAATAGGAGGCTCCTTGTTCAGCGCCCCCTGTTCTTTAGCCAGGCGAAAGCTGTTGTGACCAACGGAATCGCCGCTCGCGGTCCATTGAAAGCCGTGTTCACTGAGCAATGCCAAGGCACTCTGGCTTAGGCCACCTTCAGACGCCCAGCAGCCTGCGGCCTGCTCACCAAAAAATCGCTGAAATACCTGCTGCCCCATACGAATGTGCCAGTCTGCCCGGTCCTTGCCGCCGGGATAGGTCGAATGCTCGGGCATACGAATATCCGGCATGGCCTCCCTGGCGGAACCGAAATCCAGTAACAGCGGTACGATAGGGTGAGCCCAGGGGCTCATGGCTAACTCTGCCTGGCCAGTTTGCGAAAGGTGGCGGTACCTGGGTCCAAGCCCTGCCATCAGCTCTTCGATGACGTCTAATAACGCTCTCCGGTCTTCCATGGTGAACTGATGGCTCTTCTCCTGCAGGGTCTGGATCACCGGGTGAGTACGGCGCACGGTTTCTCCCATCCACCCCAGGTGGTACCAAACCAGCAGGTCCACCAGTAGTTGCGGTGAGATGTAACGCTGGATATCCTGGCGGGTGCGATAGAAGCGGGCCAGTTCCGACAGCCGTTTATAGGGCGCAAACCGCTTGATGATCCGGTTTTCGTTTGCTCTCAGGCATTTTTCCATCAGTTCCAGAAAACCAGGAGAGCCGGGCTCGGGCAAGGAGTCAGCCACCAGTGCTGCCAGCACCGGGTCGCTCACTGCCGTACCGCTTTGTCGCCAGCGCTCAATTTGAACCAGATAGTCTTCTATCTGTTCCAGCAGCACCGGAGCAAAATTCACCACGGCCTTGGCCTCTGGATGGGCCTCCAGGTGCGCGGCCATATCAACATAATCCTTGATGCAATGCAGATAGACCCAGGGGAACAGAAATTCGCCGGTGTGCTGGTCCTGATACACGGGCTGGTGCATATGCCAGCAAAGCACAACGGGTGTGCGATGGTCAGAGTCCATGGGGGTAATCCTGCCCGAGCATCTCGGGTGTGATCAGAACAACGCCTTTGGGCGAAACATGGAAACGGTTTTCGTCTGCTTTTTTGTCAAACCCAATGCGGGTGCCATCCGGGATTCTGCATCCTCGATCAATGACAGCTTTGCGAATGTGGCAATGGCGGCCGATATCTACATCCGGAAAAATGACAGCGTCCTCAACCGTGGTGAACGAATGCACACGCACCTGTGAAAACAGCAATGAGTGGCGAATTCGGGCCCCGGACACTATGCAGCCTCCGGCCACCATGGAATCAACGGCGGTTCCCCGGCGGTCCTCATCGTCAAATATGAACTTGGCCGGCGGTAGCTGCTCCTGATAGGTCCAGATCGGCCAGTGGGCATCGTACAGGTTGAGTTCGGGGCTCACGTCTATCAGCTCAAGGTTCGCTTGCCAGAGTGAATCGATAGTCCCTACGTCACGCCAATAGGCCGGCTTTTTATTGACAGGATCCCTGAACGGAAAGGCACACACATTAAGACGCCGTATGACCGACGGGATGATGTCTTTTCCGAAATCATGTGAAGAGTCGTTGTTAAGCTGATGATCTCTCAGTAATTCATCAAAAAGGATCCGGGTGCTGAATACGTAGATGCCCATGGACGCGAGGGCTTTCTCCGGTTGTCCAGGCATGGCCTTCGGCACCGCAGGCTTTTCCTCAAACTCGATAATCCGTAGTTCATCGTCCACCGACATCACACCGAAGGCGGTGGCGTCTTCAATCGGCACTTCAATACAGCCAACGGTAATGTCTGCCTCATTCTCCACATGAGCGGCCAGCATGGTGCCATAGTCCATTTTGTAAACATGGTCGCCGGCCAGGATCAGCACGTACTCGGGTTCATGGCTGCGAATAATGTCGAGATTCTGCAATACCGCATCCGCAGTGCCCTCATACCAGGAGGTTTCAATGCGCTGTTGGGCGGGAAGCAATTCCACAAACTCATCAAGCTCACCACGCATGAATCCCCAGCCCCGCTGTATATGGCGAATCAGGGAATGAGACTTGTACTGAGTAATCACTCCGACCTGGGCGATGCCGGAGTTGATGCAATTGGATAACGGGAAATCAATAATCCTGAACTTTCCGCCGAAGGGCACGGCTGGCTTGGCGCGCCACTTGGTGAGATCATGGAGTCGGGAACCGCGCCCCCCGGCAAGAACCAGAGCGAGAGTTTGCCGTGTAAGACGGCTGACGAAGCGCTTTGCAGTATGCATGACACCTTCCCTGAAAACCTTGGTGGCCTTCCTTCCCTGTTTGAGCAGATGAAGGGAGAGTCGACATCAATTTGACACTGATACTAATATTAGAACACTAGCAGAAGATTATGACGTAATATTGTCTTGGGTCATTTTTTGTACAGGCCCAACGGCGTTCAATAACGGTCATTGTCCTGCCATCCTGATCGGGAATCGAAGGTCTATGGAAAGCCCTGCCTTGAGCGAGTTCGATCTCCACCTGTTTGCCGAAGGTCGCCATTGGCACATTTACAATGTGCTGGGTGCCCACCCTCTCAGGGTCAGCGGGAAAGAAGGCGTGCGTTTTGCCGTCTGGGCACCCAACGCCCGCTCAGTCAGTGTGATTGGAGATTTCAACGGCTGGAAATCGGCCCAGCACGTGATGCGGGCGAACGAGAGCTCGGGAGTCTGGTCGCTGTTTATACCGGGTGTCCGGCCCGGGGCCATATACAAGTTTGCGATCAGCACGGCTCACGGTGAGATCATCAAAACTGACCCTTATGGTCAGGCTTTTGAGCATCGACCCTCCAATGCCGCCGTGGTCACCGAGCGAGGCCGATACCCCTGGGGCGATGGTGACTGGCTGGACAAACGAAGCCGTTTTGATTGGCAGCATCGCCCAATCTGTATCTACGAAGTACACCCCGGCTCTTGGCAACACCATGGCTCTGGCCGTTGGCTGACCTATCGCGAGCTGGCCGACCAGCTCGTCCCCTACGTTCTGGAAACCGGTTTCACCCATATCGAGTTGCTACCGATTACCGAGCACCCACTGGATGAGTCGTGGGGTTACCAGACCACAGGCTACTATGCGCCCACCAGCCGCTACGGGAGCCCGGATGATCTGCGTTACCTTATCGACCAATGTCATCAGAACAACATCGGGGTGATACTGGACTGGGTGCCGGGGCATTTTCCCGATGATGATTACGCCCTCGCCCGCTTCGATGGCACCGCACTTTACGAACATGAAGACCCACGCCGTGGTAGGCACCAGGATTGGGGTACCCTGATCTACAATTATGGCCGCCATGAGGTCCGTAATTTCCTGATTGGGAGCGCGCTGTTCTGGCTCGACGCCTATCATCTGGATGGATTACGGGTGGATGCCGTGGCCTCCATGCTGTACCTGAACTATTCCCGCGACGACGGTGAATGGCTGCCGAATGACTACGGTGGACATGAGAATCTTGAAGCCATCGAGTTCCTGAAAGACCTCAACCGGGTATGCCAGAGCCGCTTTCCGGGCATCCTGATGATGGCGGAAGAATCCACCTCCTGGCCCCGGGTAACCCGGCCGCCGGAAATTGGCGGGCTGGGTTTCAACCTGAAGTGGAACATGGGCTGGATGCACGACACCCTGCGTTACTTCCAGCAAGATCCGGTGTACCGGCAGTATCACCATGAAAAACTCACGTTCGGCCTTCTTTATGCGTTCTCCGAGAACTTCCTGCTGCCGTTGTCCCATGATGAGGTGGTACACGGCAAGTCCAGCCTGATCCAGAAAATGCCGGGTGATGAATGGCAACAACGGGCCTCATTACGCCTTTTATTCAGTTACATGTACACCTATCCCGGCGCCAAGTTACTGTTTATGGGCGGTGAGTTTGGCCAGCGCCGTGAATGGAGCGAAAAGCGGGAGCTGGACTGGCACCTGCTTGAACACGACGCGCATCGGGGCATACAAACGCTGGTCAGGGATCTGAACGGTTTGTATCGCCGTGAGCCCGCCCTCCACGGCCGGAACTTCACCGGTGCGGGGTTTGAGTGGATTGATTGCCACGACTCGCCGCAATCGGTGATCAGTTATGTGCGCAAAGGTGGGCAGCAGCAGGAAGTTCTTGTTGTTATCGTCAACTTTACGCCCATCCCGCGCCAACATTATCGAATCGGGGTGCCCATTGGCGGGGCCTGGCAGGAAATCTTCAATTCCGACTCCACTTATTATGGCGGCAGCAACCTGGGCAACCCTCTCCCATTAATCGCCGATGACCAGCCGTGGATGGCACGGCCATCCTCTCTGGAGGTAACCCTGCCTCCCCTGGCGCTCATCATTCTGAGGTCAGCACCATGACCCGCATCCTGTTTGCCACAAGCGAGGTCTACCCGCTGGTGAAAACCGGAGGCCTGGCGGATGTTTCCGCAAGTCTGCCCGAGGCCTTGTGCAAGCTTGGTTATGATTGCCAGATACTGTTACCCGGTTATCCCGCTGCCCTGGAAGCGGCCCGAGGGGCAGGTTCGCGCCGCAAAACCCGTTTCCGTTATGGCCAGTATGACGTTGCCCTGTGGCAGACACGTTTACCCGGAACGGCCGTCAGTCTCTGGCTGGTGGACTGCCCGGCGCTGTTTGATCGCCCCGGCGACAGCCCCTACCAGAACGATGATGGTGAAGACTGGTGGGATAATGCTCACCGTTTTCATCTTTTTGGCCGAATCGGTGCCATGATGGCACTGGGGCAGCTTGGGTTGTCCTGGCAACCCGACATTGTGCATTGCAACGATTGGCAGGCAGGGCTGATCCCGGTGTTCCTGGAGAGCGCCCAACACCCGCCCAAGAGCGTGTTTACCATTCATAACCTGGCTTATCAGGGGCTTTTCAGCCACGAAACCTTTCGGGCCCTGAGCCTGCCGGACTTTCTCTGGCGCATGGAGCTGCTTGAATTCCACGGCCAGCTGTCCTTTATCAAAGGCGGCCTGGTGTTCAGTGACGCCATCACCACGGTCAGCCCCGGCTACGCCGAGGAAATCCAGACACCTTGGTTTGGCTACGGACTGGATGGCCTGCTGCGCCATCGTTCCCGCCACCTGCACGGCATTCTCAATGGCATTGACACCCGCGCCTGGGACCCGGAACAGGACCGATGGTTAGACTTCCATTACGGCCCCGGCCACCTGAAAAACAAGGAACAGTGCAAGGCGCGCCTGGCACAGGAGCTCAAGCTTGAGGCCAGTGGTGCTCCTCTGTTTGGTTTTGTGGGTCGCCTGGTGGAACAAAAAGGCCTTGACTGGCTATTGGCCGTCACGGTGCCCCTGCTGGAGCGCGGCTGCCAGTTTGCCATCCTGGGGTCGGGCCAAAGCCACTACCAGGTGCGGCTGCAGGAACTGGCACGGGCATGGCCCGGGCAGCTGTCATTGACCCTGGGCTACAACGAGGGCCTGGCGCACCGCATTACCGCCGGTGCAGACCTGTTTCTCATGCCATCGCGCTTCGAGCCCTGCGGGCTGAACCAGATGTATAGCCTTCGCTATGGCACCGTGCCGGTCGTCCACGGCGTCGGTGGCCTGAACGACACCGTATTCGACCCGTCAGAAGTCACTGCCGACCAAGCCAATGGTTTCGTGTTCCGGGAACCCACACCCGATGCGCTATTCCAGGCGGTCGAGCGTGCCCTGCAAACCCTTGGCACCAGGAAGACATGGCGGCGACTGCAGGAAAACGGAATGAGCGCAGATTATTCCTGGAAACAGCGCGCCAGGGATTACGCAACGCTTTATCAGAACCTGTTGACCGGCAATGGCCGGATACACGATGACTGAGACAGTGCCAGTGGCCGCAAGGAGGTCATGATCATGCACAAGGCAACGGAGTTCCGGCTGGAAGCCCGCCCCCATATTCCGGAGGCTATTGAAGGGCTTGAGGTTCTGGCTAACGATTTGTTCTATAGCTGGGATCATGGGGTACGAAGCCTCTTCGCCCGCATCGATCTTCGATTGTGGCAAAAGGTTGAGCACAACCCGAAACTGTTCCTGCGCCGGGTGTCCCAGACCCGGCTGAATGAGGCATCAGAAGATCGCGCCTTCATGGCGGAATACCGCCGGGTACTGTCCAGTTACGATGCCTACCTTGAATCCGGGCCCGGGGCCGGTGTTCTGGAGGCACTCGACCCAAAGACTAGCCTGGTGGCCTACTTCTGTGCAGAGTTTGGCTTCCATGAAAGCTTTCCCATCTATTCCGGCGGCCTTGGCATTCTGGCCGGCGATCACTGCAAGGCCGCCAGCGATCTGGGCCTGCCGTTCGTGGCCGTTGGGTTGCTGTATCAGCAGGGCTATTTCATCCAGACCATTGACGCCCTGGGTCAACAAATCGCGCGCTATCAGAGCCATTCCAGTGATGAATTGCCCATTACCCCGGTGGAACGAGACGGAAAACAGCTGACGGTGTCCGTGCCCTTCCCTGGCCGCGATGTCTACGCCAAAGTCTGGATGGCACGGGTCGGGCATATTCGCCTGTACCTGCTGGATTCCAACACGCCGGAAAACAACGCAGACGACCAGGCGCTGACGCTACAGCTTTACGGTGGCGACTTCAGCACACGCGTAAGTCAGGAGATGCTGCTCGGGATCGGTGGCGTGCGGGTGCTATCTGAACTCGGGATCAAGCCGACAACCTGGCACATCAACGAAGGCCACGCCGCGTTCCAGATTCTTGAACGGTGCCGCATGGCCATGGCGGAAGGTCTGCCATTCAGTGCGGCGTTGGAAGCCGTTGCAGGTTCAACCCTGTTCACCACCCACACACCCGTACCCGCTGGCCACGACATTTTCCCGCGGGATCTGGTCGCCCATCATCTTGGGGCCTATGTAGAGGATTCAGGGCTGGACTTTGCCGAAGTGTTTGCGCTGGGCTCAAAAAATGGCGACGACAGCTTCAACATGACCAGTCTGGGGTTGCGTGGCTCCCGCTTTCATAATGGCGTCAGCCGAATTCACGGTGGGGTGGCTTCGCACATGGAGGGAGATATCTGGCCCCAGGTGCCAGCCAGGGACAACCCGATCCAGTACATCACCAATGGCGTGCATGTACCAACATTCCTGGCACCGGAGTGGGCGAGTCTGTTCGACATGCACGCCCCAACCTGGAAGAGCGAGTTGCTGAACCCGGACTTCTGGCACTTCATCGACAAGATTCCGGACTATCACTACTGGAGCGTTCACAAGGCGCTTAAACAACAGATGGCCGAATACACCGTGCGTCGGCTCAAGCGCCAGCACAAACGAAACGGCACCGGGCATTCGGTAACCGAGCGCATGGCCCGGCAGCTGGCCTCGCCTGAAAAAGACGCCCTGGTTATCGGCTTTGCCAGGCGCTTCGCCACCTACAAACGGGCCACCCTGATCTTCTCCGACCTGGCCAGGCTGGAACGACTGCTGACCAATCCAGATCACCCCGTGGTGCTGGTGTTCGCGGGCAAGGCCCATCCCCAGGACCAACCCGGCCAGCAACTGATCAAGGTCATCCATGGATTATCCATGCAGCCCTCCCTGATGGGCCACATCATCCTGCTCGAAAACTATGACCAAGCCATGGCCCGACGACTGCTCAGCGGCGTGGATGTCTGGTTGAACACGCCCGAGTACCCGAAAGAGGCCAGCGGTACGTCCGGAGAAAAAGCAGCGCTTAATGGTGCCCTCAACCTCAGTGTTCTGGACGGCTGGTGGGGAGAGGGTTATGACAAAACCAACGGCTGGGCGATTACCCCAAGGGATACCGGGCTGGACCCGGAGTTTCGCAATCGGGAAGAGGCCAGGGACCTGCTCGATCTGCTGGAACAGGACATCATCCCGCTCTACTACAACCGTGCGTCACAGGGCTACTCCAAGGGTTGGGTAACCCGCTCAAAAGCCTCCATGAAGACCATTACGCCGAGATTCAACGCCCAGCGCATGGTAATGGACTACGTTCGCAACTATTACCAGCCCGCCACAGCGCAAGGTAAACGCCTGACTGCCGATGGCTTTAACCTGGCCACCGAGCTGGCAGAGTGGAAGGCACGAGTCAGGGCCGCCTGGGATGGTGTGTCGATTCACGTTCGGGGTTGCGTGGACGACCAGTGTGCCTGGGATGAATCCGTGGAACTGAGCATTGGCGTTAGCCTGAATGGCCTGGCTCCCAGCGATGTTCGGGTTGAATGTCTGGTGACGCCGGAATGTGCGGGTACTCACGCAGAACCCGGGCCAGATCGGTTTTTTCTGGAACCGGATGGCGAAAAAGATGGACAGACCCTGTTCAAAACCCAGGTGCAACCGCCCTACCCTGGGCTGCAAACGCTCCGAGTGCGAATGTACCCATACCATGACGCACTCACCCATCCACTGGAGATGGGCGCCATGCTCTGGGCCTGACTTACTCAGCCGGCGACAGAACCGCCTCGCCGATGTTGTTTGCGGCGAGGGCGTTCACCACCGGGTTGGCGTACACGTCGAGCAGATACGGGCGAATGGCCGCATCGCAGGCCTCCAGCCGCCGCTCCATTTCTGCCTTGGCGGCTTCCAGGTCTGCCGGTGACCAGGTTTCCGCCGTCACAACACTCTCGCTCACGCTGCCCGGTGTCTCGTGAGCTTCCGGGTGAACACCCCGCATCTGGTAAGCCACCAGGTTGGAGGCATGCAAGTGATAATTGGCATGCATTTCATGATCAATCCGCGACGCCAGGGCCTTCGGGTTATCTTCCGCATCGGCGATCGGCGCGCCGAAATGCACATGAACGTGCCCCTTGTATCCGGTCAGGCCTCTCATGATCTGATTTGTATCTTCGCCTTCTGCTTTCTGGTAATTGCCCGTTCTGGCCCTTACCTCCAGTTCCCGGGCTTTGTCCGCATCGCAGGGGTCGTATTCATAGGCGATGGAAACCGGCACGATGTGCAGCCGGTTCATGGCCTCGTCAAACTCCAGCCCGGATTTCTTTCGGCTCATGTAGAACATCTTGATGATGGCTGGGTCTGTCACATCAATGCCGTCTTTGGCGCGGCCTTCGCGCTGGGCAATCCAGATGCTGTGGTTGGTATCAATGCTGTGATTGATGAAGCCGGAGAGGGTCAGGTAGGCATCCCGCATTTCCCGGGGGCTGGTCATGTTGCGGCGCACCACGAAACTCTTGTTCAGCCGCATCATCTCCGCGAATACCCGGTTTGCCAGCAGGTTGTCCCCGATGGCAATACGGGTGGTGTGAAAGCCGTTCTGGAACAGCAGATAGTTCACCACCATCGGGTCAAACACAATATCCCGATGGTTGGAGATAAACAGGTGCGCAGAGTTCTTGCTCAGATTTTCCAGGCCGCTATGAGTCACCCTGGACGTGGTACTTTCAACCAGGTCGCCAACGTAGCCGGACAAGCCGGCCTGCAAGTCATCCACCCGATGGTAGTGGCCGAAATTCCGAACCAGCCAGCGCTTCACAAACATTCTCAGCAGGGCCGGCGCCCACTTGGCCGCAACCGGTGATTTGAACCGGCCAACCATGTCCAGGAAATCCGGGTCGTTAACCAGGCGTTGAATCGCGGGGGCGGTTTCTTCATCCGAATAAGGTCGGATCGCGTCAAATTCCTGCATGCATGCCCTGTTGTTTTTCGAAATGGTTAATCACAGTCTCTGAAGGGGCGCTATTGTATCCTTTCTCTTGTCGCTTTGCCTCCATCCCAAAAGGTGTATTGACCACTCCAGCGGCAGTATCTGGTATCATTTCGCCCCGAACTTCACCCGCCCAAAGGCTGACAACCACCATGTATCCGGACCAGGACTTCGAGCAACTGACCCGCGAACCGCCTTCCTCCGCTAACCGCAGCCCGGAGCAGGTACTGCATGAGGTTTTTGGGTATGAGAGTTTCCGTCTACTACAGGGAGAGATTGTTCAGGAAGTTGTAAATGGTGGCGATGCCCTGGTTCTGATGCCCACCGGCGGTGGTAAATCGCTCTGTTACCAGGTGCCCGCGCTGGTCCGCCCCGGCACGGCCATTGTTATTTCGCCCCTGATCGCGCTGATGCAGGATCAGGTGGCTGCGTTGCGGGAACTCGGTGTGAGAGCGGCATTCCTCAACTCCACCATGGATTATGAGCAGGCCCGTGCCACCGAATACGCCCTGATGACCGGCGAACTGGACTTGCTCTACTGCGCACCGGAACGGCTGATACAGCCTCGTACCATAGAGTTACTTCATAACGCATCGTTGTCGCTATTTGCCATTGACGAAGCCCACTGTGTATCCCAGTGGGGCCATGACTTCCGTTCCGACTACCTTCAGTTAAGCATGCTCGCCCAGGAGTTCCCGGGTGTCCCACGGATAGCCCTGACGGCAACGGCGGATGAGCGAACCCGTAAAGAGATTGCCGAGCGTTTGTCTCTGACCAATGCCCGGCACTTTGTCAGCGGTTTTGATCGCCCAAATATTCAGTATCGTATCACTCCAAAAACAAATGCAAACAAGCAGTTGTTGGATTTTATTAAAGCAGAACATGAAGGTGATTGCGGGATTGTCTATTGCCTGTCCCGCAACAAAGTCGACGCCACCGCCAAGATGCTGGCGGACAAAGGCTACACTGCCCTGCCTTACCACGCTGGGCTGGATGCCACAGCCCGGGCCCGCCATCAGGAACGGTTCCTGCGCGAAGACGGCGTTATCATCGTGGCGACCATTGCTTTCGGGATGGGCATTGATAAACCAGACGTTCGGTTTGTCGCCCACCTGGATTTACCCAAAAGCCTCGAGGCCTATTACCAGGAAACCGGCCGGGCTGGCCGGGACGGCAAGCCGTCCACCGCCTGGATGGTTTACGGCCTGCAGGATGTCATTAAGTTGAGACAGATGCTTGAGGCATCGCAGGGCAACGACCAGTTTAAACGGGTAGAACGCCAGAAGCTCGATGCCATGCTTGGCCTCTGCGAAGTGACCCGCTGCCGCCGCCAGGTACTGTTGCGTTATTTTGGTGATGAACTGGAGCAGCCCTGTGGTAATTGCGATACCTGCCTCACCCCCCCTGAGACCTGGGATGGCACGGTGGCCGTGCAAAAGGCGCTGTCCTGTGTGTATCGTACCGGGCAGCGCTTTGGCGTTAACTACCTGATTGACGTGCTGCGCGGCTCTGAGAACGAACGTATTCTTCAATCTGGACACCAGGCCATTTCCACCTATGGTATTGGTACCGAGTTATCCGCAAACGAGTGGAAATCGGTGTTCCGCCAGCTGGTTGCCAACGGCTACCTGCGGGCAGATCCGGAGGGCTATGGCGCCTTACAGCTCACGGAGCAGTGCCGCCCGCTGCTGAAGGGTGAACAGGCTATCGAGTTACGCAAAGACCCGGTGGCCAAAAAATCCTCGTCGTCCAGATCTGCCGGCAAACGCTCGGGCCCGGCAATAAGGGAGCAGATTACCGACCAGGCCGGCTGGGATGCGTTACGGGCGTGCCGGAAGGAACTGGCAGATAAACAGGGCGTGCCGCCTTACGTGATTTTCCACGACACCACCCTGTTCGATATGCTGGAACGTCGCCCGGAAACCCTGGAGCAACTGGCAGAGGTCAGCGGCGTAGGGGCCGCCAAGCTGGAGAAATATGGCGAGGTCTTCCTGCAAACCCTGCGGGAAATTGCTCAGTCCTGAGGCTTGAAACCCTTCTTGCGCACCCGGTAATGGGCCAGCGAGGTGGCCACGTGGTTACCCTCTTTGTCTTTCAGCTTGCCTTCCAGGGTGAACTTCGCCCGGCCGGTGGCATCGGCGTCCGCCAGAATGGCGGCAACCGCTTCCGGCGCCAGTGAAAACTCTACCGTGACATCCGAATTGGCCGGCTGCAGGAACTCGAGGGTCATCTCCTTGAGGATCGGCGTATAGGCAGGCCCCAAGTCAAACAGCGACAGTACGCCACCGGGAATTTCCGCCACCAGGAAATAGGCACCGGCGTACAGGCTGCCAAAATGATTCTTGTTGCCCTTGAGCTTTATTTTCGCCCGAACATAACCGGGGCGCATCTCTTCGACACTGAAGCCGTTTCGCGGTGCAAAGGGAATGGCGAGTCCAATCAAGCGGTTAACAGTGGCATAGCTGCCGGTTTTCTTAAGCCATGCAACAGGCTGCAGAAGCGTGGCTTTCGGGTCGCTCGCGGTTACCCACTGGCCAGCGGTGCCGATAAGTGTATCAATGAGTGCCATATTCAGGGCTCCAGAGAATGGTTTTTCGGGATCATTACAGCCGAACGCGCGTGCTTCAAGAATCTTTTACAGTATTTTTGAAAGTTATCCGGTTTCAGTAACAGATTCTGTTCTACAGTTAGGGGGCGCGCCACTTAAGGAACAAGGCATTGGTTGCACGAAATCGTTTCATTCATCGTTATCTACCGGGGTTTCTTCTGGTCCTGTGTTTGTCTTTGCCCGCTCCAGCCATGTCGGTCGAACCGGATGACAAGCGCACCTTTATTCTTTGGTACCGGAATTACGATAACCCGGCCATCCGGTCACTGGTGGAACTGGCACTGGCCAAAACGTCGGAATACGGCGACTTCACGGTCGTGCGCAGTGAGGAACTGAGCCAGGGCCGGGTACTGCGAGAGTTGGCCAACAATAATAACCGGCTGGTGGATATTGCCAATGTTGCGACCACCGCTGAACGGGAGGAATTTCTCAATCCTATTCCCTTGCCGGTAGACGGCGGCTTGCTGGGCTTTCGGGTGTGCCTGGTGTTACCAAAGCATCTGCCCCAGTTCGAGGGCATCCAGAACATAGATGACCTGACTTCAAGAAAAATCCGGATTGGCCAGGGCTCTCACTGGCCAGACACGCCGATTCTCGAGGCCAACGGCCTGCAGGTAGTTACGCACACCCGCTATGAAATCCTGTTTGGTATGCTGCGCAATGAACGTTTTGAATGCTTTGCCCGTGGCGTTGGTGAAGTATTGTTTGACCTTGAACACAATCGGGCAGACGATCTGGTCATCGAACCCAACATTCTGTTCGCCTACCACATGCCATCCTATCTTTTTGTCGCTCCAAATGATCAGGAGGCCGCCCATCGGTTACAGCTGGGAATAGAACGCGCCATCAAAGATGGCAGTTTTGCAGTTTACCTGAAGCGATGGTTCGGTCGCGCAGTGACAGAGCTTGGGCTTGAGCAGCGCAAAGTGATAACCCTGGAGAACCCGTACCTCAGCGAGGAATCCATGTATGTGGGGCGGCACACTTTGGAAAACCTGCGTCGCCGGCTCGATTATCTGAGCCAGATTGCCTCACCTGATTGAAAGGTTATGACCCGCTGGCCGTCCATGGCCAGCCTCCGCTATACGCGGAAGCGGGTCACTTTTTCATTCAATGTTCTGCCAATGGTTTCAATGTGCCCGCTGTACACATCGTTTTCACTGGCGGCTTTGGCTGCTTCCTGGCCCTGGTCCGCAATCCGGGTGATGGAGGCATTCAGCTCTTCGGTAACCGAGGTTTGCTCCTCAGACGCTGTGGCAATCTGAGACGTCATCTGGCTGATGGCGGTGATGGCCTCGGCAATCCGGTTCAGGGATTCCATGGCGTCCTGGGCTTTTTCCATACTGACGTTAGACACCGCCGTTGACGCCTTCATCACTTCCACCGCATCGCCGGCGCCTTTCTGCAGACGCTCGATCATGTTATTGATTTCCTCAGTGGAAGACTGGGTCCTCTGGGCCAGGTTGCGTACTTCGTCTGCCACCACCGCAAAGCCACGTCCTGCTTCCCCTGCCCTTGCGGCCTCGATTGCGGCGTTCAGTGCCAGCAGGTTGGTCTGTTCTGCTATGCCCTGAATAACCTCCAGCACCGTGGTGATGGACGACACATCCTTACCCAGCGTGTCGATGACTTCAGCAGCTGCATTAACCTCATTGGAAAGCTTTTGCACCGCATCCCTCGACGCAGTCACCGTCAGCAACGACTCGCGACTCTCCTGATCGGCATTCTCAGCCGCTTCCGCTGTTTGCTGTGCGTTCTGGGCAATCTCCCCGGCAGCAGCAGACATTTCGTTGATGGCCGTAGCAATCATGTCAATCTCGCTCTGCTGGCTCTCAACGCTCGAACGGCTGGTACTGGAGGTGTTGCGCAAGGCGGTCACATTCTCATCCAGGTCATCACTACCCTCTTTGACTTCCCGGACAACCTGCTGAATGTTCTCCACAAATCGGTTAAAACTTTGCGCCAGTGCGCCAAATTCGTCCGAAGCGGAATCGTCCAGTCGGCGGGTAAGATCTGCATCACCCGAAGCAATACTGGACATCGCACTGTTCAGGCGGCGCACCGGCACCATCAGCAATCGTATTCCGAAATACAGCGCCACCAGGGCAACTATCAAACCCACAGCGGCAATGACAAGGCCGCCCACCCGGGCCTCAACAATCGGAGCGTTGATCAGGTCCTCGTTAACAAACGTCACCAGGTACCACTCCACAGCCCGGGCATCGGCTATCGGATGAAAACTGACACTCCAGCGGGCGCCGTCCATCTCAAATGTATGCTGGCTGCCATCAAGAGCGGGCCGCTGACCGATAATGTCCGAAATGTTGTTTCTGACCACCTCTGAGTCCGGGTAGAAGAGCACAGTGCCCTTCTCGTTTACCAAGGCGGCGAACCCGGTATCGGCCAGGGTGATCGTAGACAACATTCGGTCAATCGTGCCAAGCCCGATATCCATGCCGGCTGCTCCTTTATATAAACCGGACTTGATCGGGGCCATGGCGGAGATAATGGTCGCGCCAGTGCTGGCATCCTGATAGGGCTCAGTGAATGATGAACGCCCTAACCGCTGGGCTCCCTGGAACCAGGGGCGGGTGCGGGGGTCGTAGTCAGGTGGCAGTGTCGCTTCCACCTCTGGGCTCCGCATTAGCATCCGGCCGTCCTCGGTGCCGGCATAGACATCCATAATATTGCCGCCGCGCGTCATCGCTTCCATCAGGGTACGGGCCATATTGTCGGTGCGGATGCCCTCAAGGGCGCTGGCCGTCGCCTCAGCCATGTCCAGGCGAGTGTTGAGCCAATCGGAAATACTGGACGTACTCTGCTCTACCGCGTCGGCCATAAGCGCGTCAACATAACGATCCGTCGTTGATCTGAGCCTGATATCCGTTGCCACTGTCAACGCAGCCATCAGCATTATGATGAGAGCACCTACGGCAACGAGCAGTTTCTGAGAAAATGAGAATTGCAAGGGGAATCCCTCCGATAAGACTGAGGTTGTTTCGATCAGCTTCTCATCAATTATAGATGTGAATTAATTGACTAACGGCAATTTGAGCGAAGTCTTTAGAACTCTTTGTTAGAATGGACTTACAGGCAACCAAGGCTGCCAAACCAAAGGAGATACACCAGATGGCCCATGAAGAGCTCCACCTGAATCTGCGAAACCTGACGCTTGAAGACTACAGCCAGCTCCAGGAGCTGATGGACGAGGTTTACGACGATATCGGTGGCGCATGGCCAAAGGAAACCATCAAGGCGTTGGTTGAGCAGTTCCCGGACGGTCAGATCTGTATTGAAGACAACGGGCACCTGGTGGCCGTTGCGTTGACCGTATGCGTTAAGTACGAGCGCTTCAGCAACCCCCACGCCTACGACGACCTGATCCTCCGTAACGAGAAAATCTGGCACAACGCCAATGGCGATTCGCTCTATGGCCTGGATGTATTTATTCATCCCGAGTACCGGGGCTACCGCCTGGGCCGGCGGCTCTATGAAGCCCGCAAGGAACTTTGCCGTTCCATGAACCTGCGGGCTATTCTCGCAGGCGGGCGTATCCCCAATTACTTCAAGTATTCCGAACAGTACACGCCGGAAGAGTACATCCATCGCGTCGACCGCAAAGAGATCTACGATCCGATTCTCACCTTTCAGCTGTCCAACGATTTTCAGGTAACCCGTTTGATGCACAAGTATCTTCCGGAAGATGAAAAGTCGCTGGGTTATGCCACCCTGCTGGAATGGCGGAACATCCTGTATACCCCGCCCTCCTCGGTGCTGAACGTAAAGAAAACCCAGGTTCGCCTGGGTGCCGTGCAATGGCAGATGCGGGAATTCACCTCAGTGGAGGAAGTGCTGAAGCAGGTTGAGTATTTCGTGGATGCGTTGTCTGATTACAAAAGTGACTTTGCCCTGTTCCCGGAATTCTTCAACGCACCCCTGATGGGCCTGACCGACCAGATGGACCAGACCCGCGCCATTCGTTTTCTTGCCGGATTTACCGAGCAGTTCCGCAATGAAATGTCGGAAATGGCGGTCAGTTACAACATCAACATTATCACCGGCTCCATGCCCCTGATCGAGAACGACCGGGTTTATAACGTGTCGTACCTGTGCCATCGGGATGGCCGCGTGGACGAGCAACGCAAGATCCACATCACGCCCCATGAACGCCGCGACTGGGTTATTGAAGGCGGCGACAAGTTCCAGGTATTCGATACAGATGCCGGCCGGGTTGCCATTATGATCTGCTACGACATTGAGTTCCCGGAGCTCGGGCGCGTAGCTGCCAGCCAGGATGTGGACATCATCTGTGTACCCTTCTGGACCGACACCAAAAACGGCTACTTGCGGGTTCGCCATTGTGCCCAGGCCCGCGCCATCGAAAACGAGTGTTATGTGGTGATCACCGGCAGTGTCGGCAACCTGCCCAAGGTAGAGAACCTGGACGTCCAATACGCGCAATCCTCCGTATTCTCACCGTCTGACTTCGCATTCCCCCACGATGCCGTGATGGCGGAGACCACCCCGAACACCGAAATGATCATGTTCTCGGATATGGACCTGGAGAAACTCAAATTGGTACGTAACGAAGGCTCAGTCACCAATCTGAAAGATCGCCGTGTTGATCTGTACGAATTGAAAACCAGATAACGACCGCATCTGGCCCCCTTTGCGGGGGGCGGATGTTGAACTATTCCATGAAAGGGTTACGGTAGACAGCTGATGGCATTGCCAAAATTAAATAGCCCGTCTATTGTTTAATTTATGCTCAAATAATCTGGCTGATCTCAGAGGCAGAGAAAGCATTTCATGAACGAAGAACTACCGGATCTTGTTGCCCGTTTCCGCGTACGCCACGGCCTGTTTCGCAAAGAAACCGTGGAAGCTCGCCTTTATGAGCTAGACAGCTACGGCTGCGTGATGAAAACCGACAAGCTGTTCAAGCCCGGCGACACCATCACACTCGACCTCATTATGGATATGCCATTTGAAGAGATCCGCGCCGAGGGTGTTACCGGACTGGTTACCGAAAAGAGAAAGCACTGTAGCAACTTCTTCTACTCTATTGATTTTTTTCAACTTGAATCCGGAGATAACTCCCCTCTTTCGGACAAGCTACGCCGTATTCGTGAAGTGCTTCTGAAGAAGCAAAGCCTCAAATCCAGACGAAGCTCGAATACGACCAACGGAATGAGGCAATTGGCCTGATACACCGTTCCATCGTTCTATCCCCCTCTGTAAGGAGACGCCCTATGGCAAAGAAAGCCAAACCCAGTGTTGATAAGATTGTCAAAAAAGTGAACAAAGAGTTCGAGAAAACCACGGCTCAGATTGAAACACTCATCAATGATGCCCTGAAGCAGTTCGACCACCTGCAGCATCAGGTTCAGGATCCGGTTCGTAAACTGCTCAAGGAAATGGACGAGCTCCGTGAGCGCGAAGTGAAGCGCTTCAATGAAGAGTTCGAACGCCGGATGAACGAATTCCACGAACTGCAGAGCTCATTGCTGGACAAGCTGGGTATTGCAGCCAAGGAATCTGGCAAAGACGTCAAGAAAGCCGCAGACACCACCGCCAAGAAGGCTACGACTGCCGCTAAAAAGGCGACGAGTGCGAAGCCCGCGGCCAAGAAGCCTGCCGTTAAAAAACCGGCTGCCAGCAAGGCCAAGCCTGCCGCCGCCAAAAAGCCTGCAGCAAAAAAACCGGTAGCAGCCAAAACCGCCAAGCCGGCGGACAAGTCTGATCTGACCCGCATCAAGGGTATTGGCCCGGCAACGGCGAAGAAGATGAAAGATGCCGGCATTACATCCATCGACCAGATCGCCAACCCGAGCGATGCCGATAAACAGAAACTGGAAGCCTTCAAGAGCATCAAAGGGTTCAGTGAGCTGTCTGCTGAAGCCAAGAAAGTCATCTGATGCAAACACCCGATCAACCTGTATTACGGGACATTGTCCTGGTAGGTGGCGGGCACAGCCACGTCGGGGTCCTCAAGCGATTCGCCATGAATCCGGTCCCCGGCGTTCGGCTCACGCTCATATGCCGTGATACCCACACCCCCTATTCCGGTATGCTTCCCGGTTACGTGGCGGGGCATTACAGCTATGACGATGTGCATATTGATCTGAGCCGGCTGGCAGAGTATGCCGGTGCCCGGTTCTACCGTGCGGAAGTGTCTGGCATTGATCGTGCGGCACAACGCGTCATCTGCAAAGGCCGCCCGAACGTTCCCTACGATATCCTGTCGATCAACATTGGTTCCTCTCCCCGGGTTGCTGAGGTCAGCGGTGCTGCGGAACATGCGGTACCGGTCAAGCCCATTACCGGGTTCAACAACCGATGGCTATCGCTGCTGTCACGCATCGAGAACCACGATGGCCCCATGACCATCGCCGTTGTGGGTGCCGGTGCCGGCGGGGTCGAACTCACCCTGGCCATGCAGTTCCGCTTACGCAATGAACTTGCAAACCGGGGCAAAGACCCGGACCAACTGCACTTTCATCTGTTCGACGCCGCAAACGAGATTCTGCCCACCCATAATGCCAAGGTCCGTGCGGTGTTCCGGGACAAACTGGTTCGCCGTGGCGTAAAACTGCATCTGGGCGATGCTGTTTCCCGTGTAGACGCAGGGCTACTGGCCACCGAGTCCGGCCAGACCCTGCAAACCGACGAAGTGCTTTGGGTTACCCGTGCCGGCGGCCCGGCATGGCTGGAATCCACCGGCCTGGAACTGGATGACGGCCTGTTTATCCGGGCTCGGGACACCCTGCAGACAGCGAATGACGACCACATTTTTGTTGCCGGCGACATCGCCAACGTGGTGAACCACCCCCGTGAAAAAGCCGGGGTGTTTGCGGTGCGCCAGGGGCGGCCATTGGCGGATAACCTCAAACGCATGGCTCTGGGAAAACCACCCAGACCGTTCAATCCCCAGAAAACCTGGCTGGCGTTGATCAGCACCGGTGACCAGTTCGCCGTCGCCTCCAAAGGCAATTACGGGTTTTCGGGCGCCTGGGTTTGGCGCTGGAAAGACTGGATTGACCGTCGGTTCATGAAGAAATTCACTGACCTGCCGGCCATGGAAGACAGCGCAAGACTGCCAGACACCTCGGCCGCCCAGAATCCCGAAGAAGCCTCCCAGGCCATATCGGCCGTTGCCATGCGTTGCGGCGGTTGTGGCGCCAAGGTTGGCAGCACGGTACTGTCCAGGGCACTGGGTGAGCTGCGCCCGATTGAGCGCGACGACATTCTCATCGGCCTGCACGCACCGGATGATGCTGCAGTGTTGAAAGTGCCACCGGGTAAGGCGGTGGTCCATACCGTGGACTTTTTCCGGGCGTTCATTGATGACCCTTACATTTTCGGAAAGGTAGCCGCCAATCACAGCCTGGGTGATGTATTTGCCATGGGCGCAGAAGCCCAGAGCGCTACGGCGGTGGCGACTGTCCCGTACGGGATCGAATCAAAGGTGGAAGATACCGTGTTCCAGATGATGTCTGGCGCGGTGGAGGTGCTTAACGAGGCGGGTTGTGCACTGGTCGGCGGCCATACCGGCGAAGGCAAGGAGCTTGCGCTCGGGTTTGCGGTGAATGGCCTGATCGATCCGGACAAGGTCATGAGCAAGGGCGGCCTTCGAGCTGGTGATGTATTGCTGCTGACCAAACCTATTGGTACTGGCACCCTGTTCGCCGCCCATGCCCGTTTGGCTGCCAAGGGGCGCTGGATTGATGCCGCGCTGGCCTCCATGGTCCAGTCCAATAAAGCTGCTGCGGAGTGCTTGCTGCGCCACGGGGCACGGGCCTGCACCGATGTCACCGGTTTTGGCCTGCTGGGGCACCTGGTGGAAATGACCAGGCCTTCCGGTGTCGATGCCGAGCTGGACCTGACCGCCATCCCCATTCTGCCTGGTGCGGAAGAAACCGTGGCAGCAGGGATTTTAAGCTCGCTGCAGCCGGCGAACGTAAGGCTGCGCCGGGGTATTCGGGACCAGGGAGACTGGGTTAACCACCCCCGCTATCCCCTGATCTTTGATCCGCAAACCGCTGGAGGACTTCTGGCCAGCGTGCCCGCAGCGGTGGCGGAAGCTTGTGTCAAGGAGCTCAAGGGCCTGGGCTATCCCCACACCGCGATTATCGGCCGGGTACTTGCCCAGGATGAAAACGGCCCGATAGAACCCATCACCCTGCGGGATTAACCGCAGCGAGCGCCAGCGCCACGGCCTGTTCCAGGCTCTGGCGTTCGCGCTCCGGAGTGAAGGTTTCTGCCAGCTCCTTAACGCAGTCAGTCAGTTGTGCCAGAAATTCCGGTTCGGTTTCGGCCTTGCGCATCAACCGGGCCAGGGCAGCATCATCCTTGACCGGATAATACCCGGGGTAGTGCTCACCCAGCAGGCCACGGTTACCTGGAATATCCGAAGCCAGAATCGGCAACCCTGCCCTGCAGGCTTCAGACACCACGTTGGCGCCACCCTCCATCACAGAACTGATCACCATCAGGCTGCTCACGGCCATCAGATTTTCCAGCTGCGCTTTGTCCAGTTGTCCCAACCAGTGGAAACGGGGGTTATCCTTGCTTTCGCTCAATGCCCGTTCCCGCCACTCATCGTTGTGAGGCTTTCCGGCACAGGACACAATGATGGCCGACTCCTCCGGTAATAGCCGGCTGGCCCAAGCGGCACGCAGGGAATCCTTCTCATCCCTCAGGTGCCCGATCACGCAGATATTGAACTGACCTGGCTCTGGCCGGGATCCACCGCGAACCGCAGGCTTGGCTGCGGACTGCCGCAAGGTAAGCAGCTTGTGTCGGAAGGTTTCAGGAATGTCCTGGGCAACAAGATCATGCAGGCCAATCAATACCGATGCCGCTGCCATAGAGGCATGGGTTGGTTCCGGGTATTGGTACTGGTGATGATAGATGTCGGTGCCGGTCAGGGCGACGATCAGTGGCTTTTCAGGCCATTCGGTGTGGAACCGTTGGATCGCGTCGGCACTTCGCCAGGCATGAAGGGCTATCAGCAGGTCTGTTGGCTCTCCATCATAACCTGTAACCACCGTTACCTGATGGCCAGCCTGCTCCAGCAACTGCTGCCATCGCACGGCGGTTGCGCGGTTCCCCGCTTTTGAGTCCGGCCCCGCCGGGGTAAGAATGCTAATATTCATAGGCCTGCCAGGAAGATTTTGCACAATTCTGTCGCTCTGAATGCTCCAGGTAAAGAGTTCTACCGTATATCGGTTCAGACTTGACCGTAATCACGTTATCCTCTGCAGGTCGCAATCCACAGCAACATCATCACCCTCTTTTAGAAGGAAAGATTATGATCACCAAGCAAATACGGAAATGGCTTGTTTCCGGTTTCCTGATCCTGCTTGCCTCCGGCACTGTGTCGGCACAAACGTTTGTCTTTACCGCGATTCCCGATGAAGACGAAACCAAACTCGTGGAGCGCTTCCGCGGCATTGCAGATTACCTGTCGGAGCAACTTGAGGTAGATGTACGCTATATTCCGGTTAAGTCATACGCCGCCGCCATTTCTGCATTCCGCAATAACCAGGTACAACTGGCCTGGTTTGGCGGGTTGTCGGGTGTTCAGGCCCGTGCATTGGTTCCCGGCTCAGAAGCACTCGCCCAGGGCGTTGAAGACCAGGCGTTTTACAACTACTTCATCGCCCACAAGAGCACCGGTCTTGAGCGCGGTGACGAATTGCCCGAGGGCGTTCGCGGCAAAACGTTCACGTTTGGCTCCAAGGGTTCGACTTCCGGCCGCCTGATTCCCGAGTACCACATCCGCCAGCGTTTCGGCGAAGCGCCGGAATCAGTGTTCAGCCGCGTCGGTTACAGCGGCAACCACACCCGAACATTGAGGTTGGTCGAGTCCGGCACCTATGAAGTCGGCGCACTCAACTACAAGGTTTGGGAAAAGGAACTGGAAGACGGCAATATCAATACAGACGACGTCCGGATTATCTGGAAGACCCCGGGCTTCCCCAACTACCAGTGGACCATCCGTGGCGACGTTGACGCCCGTTTCGGTGAAGGATTCACGGACAGGGTTCGCCAGGCCCTGCTTGATCTGGACGACCCCGCTCTGCTGGAGAGCTTCCCCCGTGAAGGCTTTATTCCCGCCTCCAACGATGATTATGAGCCCATTCGCAGCGTTGCCAAAGACATTGGAATCATCGATTGATGTCAGGCTTTTCATTTGATCAGCTAAAGGCAAGTTTTGGAGACAAGCGGGTGATAGGCCCGCTGTCTCTGAAGGTAAACGATGGTGAGCATGTGGCCCTGGTGGGCAAGAGCGGTGCCGGCAAGTCCACGCTGATCAAACTGCTGTATGAACGTTTGACCCGCGACGCCTCGCTGGTCCCCCAGGGGCTTGGGCTGGTCAACGCCCTGCCGGTGTTTCACAACGTGTTTATGGGCCAGCTGGACCAACACCCGTTGTGGTACAACACCCTTACCCTGCTCCGGCCGTTCCGCAAGGACCGCGCCGTCATCAGCGACCTTCTGAATCAACTGGGCATTGCCGAAAAGCAATGGTCACCCACGGCCTCGCTGTCTGGTGGCCAGCGCCAGCGGGTTGCCATTGCCCGGGCTCTGTACAGGCATGCTCCGATATTGCTCGCCGACGAACCCATCTCTGCCCTGGACGGCCCTATGGCGCATCTGGTTATGAATGCGTTGACAGAGCGCTTCCATACCAGCGTGATCGCACTCCACGATGTGGATATGGCCCTTGCCTACTGTAACCGGATCGTGGGTATTCAGGATGGACAGGTGGCACTGGACCAACCGGCCAGCAAACTGAACGCGTCTGATATCATGACGCTTTACTGACAGGCAGCGCCGGCACCCCATGTTCTCTTACCCCACCGTTCGCGCCAGTTTTCTGTTTCTTGCCATCGCCGTGGCAGGCCTGCTGGTGGCCGATATTGCCATCACCACCGCCAACCCCTGGCGGGATCTGGGGCAATTCTTTCTGGGAGTGGTTACCCCCAATTTCTTCAGTACCGAAGGTCTGTTAACCGCTCTGCTGCGCACGGTTGCCTTTGGTTTTGTGGGCGTCACCCTTGGCAGTTTCTTCGGCTTCCTGCTGGCGCTGTTGTATCGTTTCATGCCGGTACGGATTTTCTGTGCGTTCATCCGTGCAATCCATGAACTGTTCTGGGCGCTGATCTTCCTTCAGTTCTTTGGCTTTCACCCACTGACCGGTGTATTGGCGATTGCCATCCCCTACGCCGGCATCTTTGCCAAGGTGTATTCAGAAATCCTGGATGAGTCTGACCCGGAACCGGCGCAACTTCTGCCTAAAGGCACCCACGCCATTGCCGCCTTCCTGTACGCCCGGATACCGGACTGCTGGGTACAACTGCGCACCTACACCGCCTACCGCCTTGAATGCGGTTTGCGGTCCTCCGCTATCCTCGGTTTTGTTGGCCTGCCTACACTCGGTTTCTATCTGGAGTCGTCGTTCTCCCAGGGAATGTATTCCGACGCCGGAGCGATGCTTATTCTGTTTTACGTGCTAATTGCCACCATGCCGCTCTGGGTACGGCCCAAGGCACTGCCTGTCTACATACTGGCCGCACCGTTCTTTCTGGGAGAGGGCTTTCCGATTGTCTGGGGTAACGTTGAGCGTTTCTTTACCGAAGACATCGTGCCGGCGCCGTTACGCAATGGTGAAGGCCTGGCGGCGTTCTCCAGCTGGCTTGGCGATGTGATGGTCAGCGAGGCCCTGCCTGGGATATGGAACACGGTAGTGCTCACCCAGATCGCGTTGGTGGCCACGGGGATATTGTCGCTACTGGCATTCCCGCTGATCTCGAAACACTTTGGCGGGCCGGTACGCCGCACCTCCGGCCACGTGTTTCTGGTGATTGCCCGTTCCACCCCGGAATACATCCTGGCGTACATTCTGCTGCAACTGTGGGGCCCATCCATGTTGCCGGCGGTGGTGGCGCTGGCACTGCATAACGGCGGCATCATCGGGCATCTGATTGGCCGCCAGACCAACACCATCCACCTGCGCCCGGACGCCCCACAGGGTTTCACCCGCTACAGCTGGGAACTGGTGCCCCGGGTTTATCGATCGTTCCTGGCGTTTCTGTTCTACCGGTGGGAAATCATCATGCGGGAAACCGCGATTCTGGGCATTCTGGGCATCTACACCCTGGGATTCTATGTGGATTCCGCCATCCAGAACATTCAGTTTGACCGCGCCATGATCCTGATACTGATCACGGCCTTGCTGAACATTGGCGTCGATATCCTCGGCCGTTACATACGTCGCAAACTGGCACTGCAAACCATGCCCACCTGCTAAGGCGCTGGGATGCCGTTCACAATTTCAGAGTAAGCCACGAGCTTTTATCCGTTCTGCTGGCCAGTTGGCTCGCCATTCAGTTACACACTGTTACAATTATCAGCATCAGCAGTTAACCGAATGTTTGAAAGGCAGGCACACCCATGATGGTCAATGGACTGGTCGTTATTACCCAAGTTGGGCTCGTGATTTTGATGGCTTTGCTGGGATTGCGAATGTTCTCGCTCATTCGACAGGAATCCACGGTTCAGGGTGGCGTTATTGCCAATGGCGGCGGCATTGACGGTGCGCGATTTACTCAATCGCCCGCCCCGGAACACCCTGCCCGGCCGAAGTCAGAATCAACATCGGTGGTGTCTTCCGACAAAACGGAACTGTTTACCAAGTTGCATATCCTAGCCGCCCTGCAGGAGCGTGACTGCCGGGTCAAAGGACTTGCGCTAACAGAGGCTCCAGAGGTGGTGCACGCCTACACGGCCGCCTGGCTGTACGGTGCCGCCTGCGCCCTTAGCCCACGTGCCAATCGCCATAACGACGCCCTTGCAGGGCTGGTTGCCAGAATCGTGCATCGGAAAACCGGGATCCGCCAGCCGGCGGCCATCCAGGCCATCGCCACCCTTACCTCGAGCAGCGAACGACTGGCCTGTTATCGTGCAGGGTTGGAAGGCGCGGAATTCTGGGCGGAGCATCAGTTCGTGCCACCGGCATTCAGCCTCTATGAAGTCGTAACCGGCAACGCCTTTATTTGACCGTTGCCAATTCCCATTCAGTGCCGAGGGCAACGACCTGCCGGCCGGTATCATCTTCTTCGGGAGTGCCGCTGACACTGGGCTTGGTGAAGGTGCCATCGTCAGTGTAGGTCATCGACTGCACGTCTACTGAGCGCACAAGCCAGGTTTTACCGTCAGCGGTTACCCGGGCTCGATGAGACAGGCCAAAAACAAACCGGCAGTAATCCAGTTTGAGCTGCAACAGATCCTGCTCGGCTTTCGTAATCTTTCGCAGCAGAACCTTCTGAACACTTTCCCCGTAATCCATCACTTTTCCCTGAAAACCACTGTAATTTTGCAGGATTTAACTATTTTTGCGCTTTGAACACCAGTGTCCAGGGCACATTTTCCAATCTTTCCTGACCATCCTGAAGCTCGATTCGCCAGATCATGTCGGCACCGGTAGTGCAGAACGGTGCGGTAAACCTCGCCTCGTACTCGAGCGGAGCTTCCCGAACCAGCGGCACCGGATACTCCCCCATGTACATCGATTGGCCTTTAAGGACAGCCAGAAAACGGTCGGGCGCCTTCGAAACGGAAACTTGAAGAACGTATTCCATGCCCTGGGCGCCCTCTTCTACCTCCTGCAACCTAACTCGCCATTCGCCATCCTGGGTGGTCCAGCTACAGGCACCTACCAGAAGATCGCACTCGGGATGGTCAGCGGTATCACCCGTGGTATCGAGCAGGCGCGAACCGAACAGCGTAAGAACAATTGCTCCCACCACTAAACCTACGATCACGATGGCTCGTACCATTCTCCGCCCCCAGCTGTTCCAAAGTGGGCATTATGGGGATAAATCCCGACATAGCAAAGGTTTCTAAACTGCTGCCAGCATGAGAAAATGTCGGGCTTTCTGGTCTGAGTCACTCACAAAAACAGGACACGCCCGTGCAACCGGACATTTCCGTAAAGCACCTGAACAAGATCTACGGGGACGGTTTTCAAGCCCTGAAAGACGTCAATCTGGAAATCTACCCCGGTGAGATTTTTGCCTTGCTTGGCCCCAATGGTGCCGGCAAAACCACCCTGATCTCCATCATCTGCGGCATCGTCAACAAAGGCGACGGCGAAGTAAAAGCCGCCGGCCACGATATCGTAAAAGACTACCGCAAAGCCCGGGAGGCCATCGGCCTGGTTCCCCAGGAGCTGAATACCGATTCCTTTGAGACGGTCTGGCATGCGGTGTCCTTCAGCCGTGGGCTGTTTGGCAAACCACCCAAGCCGGCCCACATCGAAAAGGTATTGAAAGACCTTTCACTGTGGGACAAACGCAACAACCGCATCATGTCCCTCTCCGGCGGCATGAAACGACGGGTAATGATTGCCAAGGCGCTGTCTCACGAACCTCGTATCCTGTTCCTGGACGAGCCCACAGCCGGGGTGGATGTGGAACTGCGCCGGGACATGTGGGAAATGGTGCGCAAACTTCGTGAGACCGGCACCACCATCATTCTCACCACCCATTACATCGAAGAAGCCGAAGAAATGGCGGACCGCATCGGGGTGATACGCCAGGGTGAGATCATCCTGGTGGAAGACAAAGATCGCCTGATGTCCAAGCTCGGAAAGAAAGAGCTGCGCCTGCATCTGCAGAACAAGCTCGAAAAAATTCCCGGCGAGCTTACCCTGGAACCGGTAGAACTGTCAGACGACGGCTACCAGTTGATCTATACCTTCGACGCCCAGCAACAACAGGCCGGCGTTGCCCGCCTGCTCCGCACCCTTGGGGATCTGGGTATTGAATACCGGGATCTGCAAACCCGGGAAAGCTCGCTGGAAGAAATATTTGTTGGCCTGGTGCACGAATAGCCGCTGGTACGAATGGAGAGCGTAATGAATCTGTACGGTGTAAAAGCAATCTACAAGTTCGAGATGGCGCGCATGAAACGCACCGTCATGCAAAGTGTGCTGTCGCCGGTGATCTCCACCTGCCTGTATTTTGTGGTGTTCGGCTCGGCCATCGGTTCTCGCATGGGCGAGATCGGCGGTATCGACTACGGCGCCTACATCATCCCCGGGCTGGTGATGCTGTCGCTGCTGATGCAAAGCATCTCCAACGCCTCCTTCGGTATCTACATGCCCAAGTTCTCCGGCACTATCTACGAGGTGCTGTCTGCGCCAGTCTCCTATTTCGAGATTGTGCTCGGCTACGTGGGCGCCGCCGCCACCAAGGCTGTCATCCTCGGCCTTATCATCCTGGCCACCGCCCGGCTGTTCGTGGATTACTCGGTTCTGCATCCATTCTGGATGCTCTCGTTCCTGGTACTGACGTCCATTACCTTCAGCCTGTTCGGTTTCATCATCGGCATCTGGGCGGATGGTTTTGAAAAACTGCAGATTGTGCCCATGATGATTGTTACGCCTCTGGTGTTCCTGGGCGGCACCTTCTACTCCATCGACATGCTGCCCGACATCTGGCAAACCATCAGCCTGTTCAACCCGGTGGTGTACCTGATCAGCGGTTTCCGCTGGGCCTTCTATGGCGTGGCAGATGTGCATGTGGCGATCAGCGTGGGCATGACCCTGGTCTTCCTCGCGCTATGCATGATTGCCGTGTGGTGGATCTTCAAAACCGGTTACCGGTTGCGCACATGAACACGTGGCGGATTGCCGCTGTCGTCACGCTGGTGGCGGCAGGCTGGGCGCCGGCAGGGTTGGCCGACGCACCAGAAACACTACCCACGCTTGAGGCCTGCTTTCTCTCAGACAGCCAACACCATACAGTGGTGCTTGAGGTGGCCAGTAAGGACAAGCAACGGCAACGGGGACTGATGAACAGAACCACACTGCCAGAGGATGCCGGCATGTTGTTCACTTACCAGGCTGAACGCTCAGCCAACCATGGGTTCTGGATGTACCAGACCCTGATTCCCCTGGACATCGCGTATCTTGATCAACAGGGCGTTATCGTGAGCATCCGAACCATGACTCCCTGCCCCCCATCCGAAGGCCGGAACTGCCCCACTTATCCCTCAGGGGAACCGTTCTGGAATGCAGTGGAAATGAACGAGGGGTACTTCGCCGCCCGGAACATAACCCCGGGTGACCAACTGCTCTGGCCAGCAGCAGAGGCGTGCCAGCCATAGGCAGGATAGGGTTATCGGTGCTTCCAGTCCGGAACGCGCTTTTCCAGAAAGGCCGAGATCCCTTCCCGGGCATCATCCGTGCAGGCGTTCGCCGCCATCACCTCAGCGGTGTATTCATAGGCGTCTGATAACGGCATTTCCAGTTGGCGATAGAACGCAGATTTGCCAATTTTCAGGGTATGCCCGGACTTACTGGCAATCGTTGCCGCCATTCGGTACACCGTCTCATCCAGAACGTCGGCAGCGACCACCCGGTTGACCAGCCCGATGGCTTCCGCCCTGGGCGCATCAATCATCTCCCCGGTCAGCAGCATTTCCATGGCGTGCTTGCGGGAAACGTTTCGGGTCAACGCCACCATTGGCGTGGAACAGAACAAGCCAATATTCACGCCGGGAGTGGCAAACCGGGCCCCCTGCTCCGCCACGGCCAGGTCACAGCTGGCAACCAACTGGCAACCGGCCGCCGTGGCTACCCCGGCCACCCTGGCGATCACCGGCTGCGGCAGGTTCACGACCTGCTGCATCACCTTGCTACATTGCTGAAACAGTGCCAGCTGAAATTCATGGCTGTCGACCTGCGAACGCATCTCCCGCAGATCGTGCCCCGCACAGAATACGTGCCCCTCGGCAGCCAGCACCACCACACGGGTTTCGGAATCGTGTTCTATGGCTGTAAAAACATCTGACAATGCCTCCAGCATGGCCATCGACAGACTGTTTCGCCGCTCCGGATGACTCAGCGTTACGGTGGTAATGCCATTCTCCGTGCGCTGTCGTACCAGATTACCGGTTGCTTGTGTCATAGCCTGCTCCTCCCTCAAAACACGTCCAGGCAGTATCACCAAACCCTGCGCCTGTGTCGAACCGACCTTTGGACAATGGTTGTAATTAGCACCAGAGCCCTCAGGGTAATAGGAGGCGAATGCAAACAGGAGAATCTATGTCTCGCAATGTACTGATCAAAATAGCACTTCTGGTCCTGATCCTGGGTGGCGCCCTCATGGTATTGATAAAAGATGACCCCAGGGTGCCCACCGGCGATATCAACCAGATACGCCCGGTAATGCCGGTCCAGGAATCGCAGTACCAGCAACCGGTGCAAGAAGCGGAAGATCAGGAGCAGGGTCAATAATCCGGGTTAATGACGACCGCCCGTTGGCCGTTTAAGCGCCTTTGAATCGACAAAGGGTGTGTCCAGATTATTTACAAGGGCACCCCTGCACCCCTGCTATCAGCGGCACTGTTGTCTCTTAGCTGTTGTTAATTTGAGTAATTTCGCCTTCAGGCACTCCAATTGCTGATACCCCCGGGTATGCCTTGGAATCGCTTTTCCGAGCGCGACATAACAACGACATACTCACAGGGAGTGCCTCTCATGATTAAACAACTATTGGTGGCCGGTGCAACCGCCGCCATGCTGTCTGTAGGAACAGCAAGTGCGGCCGTTATCAACCTCACCAGTGTGACCGGATCGTGGACCGCCACCACACCCTCCGCACCGGACGTCACCGGCCAGAACACAAACGAAATCCGTTGGGGCATTCCCGCCACCTCCGGCGGCCAAAGCGGTTACCGCTTTGACAGTGCGGCCACACCAGCACTGGTAACGGAAGACATCGCCTTCAACCTGGGTACCTTCACGCACTTCAACTACCCGATTTATGAACCAGCGCTGACCTCCGCGCAGTTGACCGTACAGTCAACCCTTGAGATTGATGGCGTAGAAGAAACGGTCATGTCGGTCTTTGAGTTCCTGCACTGGGAAACCCCGAATGAAGACAGGCCTTGCGCGAATGGTGGCGCGAACTACTCCGGCATCAACATCAACGGCTGCGCAGACCGTGTTACCTTCGCGTTGAACGTGGGGGCTTCTGACAGCTTCCTGATCGGTGGCGTAAACTACTTCGTCGACATCGCCGGCTTCTTCTACGACGGTGCACTGGCCGATGAATTCTAGACCAAGGAAAAGAAAACCAATACCGCAACGCTGAAAGGCTTGATCACCTCTCGCCCGGTATCGGTACCAGAGCCTTCTACCCTGGCCTTGCTTGGCCTGGGCCTGCTGGGACTGGGCGTTCGCCGCAAGATGCGCCAAGCTGCCTGATTTCAGAGCACAGTGACGCAGTGAAAGCCGCTTCTTGACTCAAGGGGCGGTTTTTTTATGTCCGGATTTACGCAAAGGGAAATAATAGTGGTGCCCGGAGCCGGAATCGAACCGGCACGACCTTGCGGTCGAGAGATTTTAAGTCTCTTGTGTCTACCAATTTCACCATCCGGGCATCGGAGGGGAGATTCTTGAAGGGCGGAATTGTATAAGGCCCGATGGCGTAACGCAATTCTGTTCCACTCCCTCAGCTCTGATTGCTCACTTTCCCGCCAACTTGAATCAAACCGGCTTGGTGGCGCGCCCTTTGTAGATGAACCCGGCTATTTTCGGCGCATTGGGCATGTACAGGTTTTCCAGCTCCTGAATCTCAAAGCCGGCGTGGCGAATAAGGTCTGCAATTTGTCGGTTAAGGTGGCAACCACCCGCGAACATTTTCCAGCCCGGGGTTATGCGATGCTGCCATTTTCGGACTGTTTCATGGGGAGCCTCCCCGTGTTCCAGGAACAACAGGTCGCCGCCGGGCTTCAGTACCCGTTTCATCTGCAGCAAAGCCGCATGCCAGTCCGGGATGGTGCAGAGCGTGAACGTCAGCAATACCGTATCCACGGAGTTGTCCTCAAGCGGAATCTTTTCACCGGGCAGGTCCAACCACTCCACCGCGATGGGCGAGCGGTTAAGATTTGGTAATGCTTTGCGCCTCATCCCTTCCGAGGGCTCCAGGCCATAGACCATTTCAACCCGGCTCTGGTCATAAAACTCCAGGTTGATTCCGGAGCCCATACCAACCTCCAGCACTCTGCCGCGGGCCCTCGGAACGATCTGGCTACGCAGTTTCATCACCTGCCCCATGGAACATGCCTTGTCGATAATGTGAGGTAACACTCTGTCCTCGTAAAAGCTCATGCGGCTCACCATAATTGTTTTTGATCAAGGGGTGCGACAAACTGCCCTACCCATTCTTGCTACAATTTGAGTAGCATAGTAATGAACTGCCGGTAATAACAATAGACAAGATGAGCCAAGGCAGCGGCTGAACGGGCGCGCTGGCCCGTTTTTTGACTATGTTTGAGTTACCGGAGGTACTATGGAACTCGATCCTCTCATCCTATCGCGAATCCAGTTCGCGTTTGTCGTGTCATTTCACGCCATCTTCCCGGTGTTTTCCATCGGTCTGGCGTCGTTCATCGCTGTCCTTGAGGGCTTGGCGTTCAAAACCGGCAATCCGCTGTGGGAAAAACTGTCCGCCTTCTGGACCAAGGTGTTTGCCGTGGTATTCGGGATGGGGGTGGTATCAGGCATCGTGATGTCGTTTCAGTTCGGTACCAATTGGAGCAACTTCTCCCAGGCCTCAGCCAACTTCCTCGGGCCCATGCTCAGCTATGAGGTGATCACGGCGTTCTTCCTGGAGGCCGCATTTCTGGGTGTGCTGCTGTTCGGTCGTCACAAGGTGCCGGCTGGTGTTCACCTGTTTGCAGCCATTATGGTGGCGGTTGGTACCTTCATCTCGTCGTTCTGGATACTGTCTGCCAATAGCTGGATGCACACACCCTCAGGTGTGGAATTGAGAGATGGCGTATTCCATGTCACGTCCTGGTCTCAAGCCATATTCAATCCCTCGTTCCCCTATCGGTTCGCCCACATGGTTATGGCGTCGTTCCTGACGGGAGGCTTTGTGGTAGCTGGCGTCAGCGCCTGGTACCTGCTTCGTGGGCGAGAGGTGGAAGCAAACCGCAAGGCCTTGTCTATGTGTCTGTGGATGTTGTTGTTCCTGGCCCCGACCCAGGCGGTGATTGGTGATCTTCATGGTTTGAATACCATGGAGCATCAACCGGTCAAAGTCGCAGCCATGGAAGGTAATTGGGAAACCTCTCGAAACGTGCCGCTGCTGCTGTTTGCTATTCCCGACCAGGAAAACCAGACCAACCGGTTCGAGATTGGTATTCCTAACCTGGCGAGCTTTATCCTGACCCACGAATGGGATGGTGAGGTGCCTGGCCTGAACGAGGTTGCGGTAGAAGAGCAGCCGCCAGTGGGTATCGTGTTCTGGTCTTTTCGGGTGATGGTTGGCCTGGGACTGTTGATGATTGCCTTTGCCCTCGCTGGTCTGTTGCTCAGACGCAATGGCGCCTATTACCGGAAGCGCTGGTTCCTTCAGGGTTTGCGGTTCATGAGTATCACCCCGTTTATTGCGGTGATTGCAGGATGGTTTGTGACTGAGATAGGCCGTTCGCCCTGGTTGGTGTATGGCATGATGAACCAGGCCGAGGCACTGACACCGTCGCTTACCGGGGGCATGGCTCTGTTCACCCTGATTGGCTATGTTGTTGTGTATGGACTTGTCTTTAGCGCAGGCGTCTACTATCTGCTACGTGTGCTCTATGTGGGCCTCGAAGACGAGGATGAAGGCGAGCACGAATCTGACCGCCCTGCTCGGCCTTTGTCTGCCGCCCATGTACCGTTTGAAATTGAACATGGCCAAGGTGATGTTAGCCACGCCAAGCCTGCCAACGAGGGAGGTCACTGATCATGGAACTGTTCAATCTGTCTTTGATCTGGGCATTCATTATTGGCTTCGGCGTGATCATGTATGTGTTGATGGATGGTTTCGATCTGGGTGTGGGCATCCTGTTCCCCTTCGCCCCAACGGAGACCGACCGAGACACCATGATGAATACTGTGGCTCCGGTATGGGATGGCAACGAAACCTGGCTGGTGCTTGGTGGCGCCGGCTTGTTAGCAGCCTTCCCGCTGGTATATTCCATCATCCTGCCTGCGCTCTATATTGGCGTATTTCTGATGCTTGCCGGATTGATTTTCCGGGGTGTAGCCTTCGAGTTTCGGTTTAAGGCCCGGACCTCCCGCTATCTCTGGAACTGGGCCTTTGCCGGCGGCTCCACCATCGCTGCTTTTGCTCAGGGTGCTGTGGTTGGCGCCTATATCCAGGGCTTTGAAACTACCAACGGTGCCTACTCTGGTGGCGCTCTTGACTGGCTGACACCCTTTACGGTGTTGACCGGTCTTGGCCTGCTTGCCGGTTATGCCTTGCTGGGCTCCACCTGGTTGATCATGAAGACGGAAGGCCGGTTGCAGGAGTGGGCATACCGTATTACTACACCTCTGCTGATCGCGGTGCTGGTGATCTTCGCCATCATCAGCGTATGGACTCCGTTCGTGGACGACATGGTGCGTGAGCGCTGGTTTGATCACATCACGGTGATCTGGGTTCTGCCGGCACTGACTCTGCTGTGTGCGTTCCAGATCTGGCGCTCGGTTCGCAACCGCTTCGAAGGCATGCCCTTTGTGGCGACCATGGGGCTGTTCATCACCACTTACCTGGGCCTGATTGTCAGCCGCTGGCCCTATGTGGTTCCCCCGGAGTACACCCTGTGGGATGCCGCCTCTGCCTATGAATCGCAGTTGTTCCTGCTGCTCGGGCTGCTCTTTGTCATCCCCATCGTGCTGACCTACACCGCCTGGACCTACTGGGTATTCCGGGGCAAGGTCCGTGCTGGTGAGGGGTACCACTGAGTGGCGGAACCGGTCCAGGCTGAGATTCGCCAATGGCTTGCCGGGCTCGCCCGGAAAAACCAGCGGTGGATTCGCGCCACGGTCGTGGCCGGGGTGCTGGTCGGGCTGGCAACCATCGTTCAGATGGCTCTGCTGGCTTGGCTGGTGCATCAAATCGTCATTGACGGCCAGACTGCGTCTACTCTCGCACCCTGGTTCGTCGCCCTGGTGGCCACACTGCTGGTTCGCACGTTGGGCCAGGGTTTCCAGACACAATTTGCGGCGCGCTGCAGCGAACAGGTGCGGCGCGATGCCCGACGGCAAATTCACCGCCACTGGCGGGATACCGGCCCGGTAGCGCTTGCCGACAGCTCAGCCGGCACTCTGGCCCGGGAATGGCTTGACCATGTGGAAGCATTGCATGGTTATTTCGCCCGCTTCCTACCGCAAATGTCGTTGTCGGTGATTGTGCCACTGGCCATTCTGGTTATAGTGTTCTGGCTGGACTGGCTTGCGGGCATTTTTCTCCTGCTGTCCGCGCCGCTGATCCCGATTTTCATGGCACTGGTGGGAATGGGTGCTGAGAAGGTCAACCAGCAGCATTTCGAGACCATCAGCCGGTTGTCCGGCCAGTTTCTGGACAAAGTTCGAGGCCTCACAACCCTGCAATTGTTTCGTCAGACGGAGGATGCTTCCCGCACCCTGCACCAGCGGTCTGACCAATACCGCAAGATCACCATGAAAACCCTCAAGGTGGCCTTTCTGTCTTCCGCTGTACTGGAGTTTTTTGCCTCCGTCGCCATTGCCGTTATTGCCATCTACATTGGTTTTGGTTTGCTGGGCTACATCACTTATGGGCCCAGCGCAGACCTCACACTCTTTTCCGGTTTGTTGATTCTGTTGCTGGCGCCGGAATTCTTCCAGCCGCTGCGCACGCTGTCGCAACACTACCACGACCGGGCCGCCGCTCTTGGTGCCGGCGCTGAAATCCTTGCTCGACTGGCAACCCCCGTTGGCGGGGAGCCTGCATCCAATACGTCCGCATCATTGCCGGATCATGGTCTTAGCCTGGACAACGTCACCCTCAGCTACCAGGGCAGCAAGCCGGTATTCACTAATCTTGACCTGACCATTGAACGCGGAAAAGCGGTTGCGCTGACCGGGCCCTCCGGAGGCGGCAAATCCTCTTTGTTGCACTTGATGGCGGGGTTTATCCAGCCGGATAGCGGGGCCATCAGTGTGTTCGGCCAGGCGGCCGGCCAGTCCCCGTTTGGCTGGCTTGGCCAACGCGGGTTCTGGATACAGGGATCCTGGGCAGACAACCTCCGCCTGACCAGTCCGGAGGCATCCGACATTGCCATTGAGAACGCGCTGCGCCTGGTGGGTCTGGGCAGTGTGCTTGAAAGCCGGGACCAGGGTATTCACAGTTTGATCGGGGAAGATGGCCAGGGGTTGTCCGGCGGCCAGGCTCGCAGGCTGAGCCTGGCACGTATTTTCCTGGCGGATTATGACCTGATCCTGCTGGATGAACCCACCGCCGGGCTGGACGCGACCAGCGAGATTCTGGTTCTGGAAGCGCTTCACAAACTGGCGGAAGCGGGCAAGACGCTGGTTTTCTCAACGCATCACCAAGCCCTGCTGGCCCTCGCGGACCAGGTGCTGATTGTCAATGACGGCGAGGTTCGCCATGCATGAGCTCAAGCCCTGGCTGGACCTGATTCTTCAGCGGCGGGGCCGCCTGGTGGTTGGTGCCCTGTTGTTGCTGGCTACCCTGCTCTCCGGTATCGGGTTATTGGCCTTGTCGGGCTGGTTCCTGACCGAGACCGCACTGGTGGGCCTGCTGCTGGCCGCTGGCACACAAGCCTACATCAACCTGTACGTTCCGGGCGGCGGCATCCGTTTTTTCGCGGTGTCCCGCACGGTCTCCCGCTATCTTGAGCGGGTGTACAACCACAACACGGTACTGCAGTTGCTAACCGATATTCGTGTTGCCCTGTTTAACCGAATGGCCGAAGCCGGACACCGTGACCGGGGCCAGAAATCTGGCGCCCAATGGCTATCCAGGCTTACCGCAGACGTGGATGCTCTGGATACCCTGTACCTTCGGGTGATCGCGCCCACGGCCCTGGCCGGGGTTGTCAGCGTGTTGCTGGTGCTCTCAGCATGGCTGCTGTTCTCGGGCTCATTGGCGCTGATACTGCTAATACTGTTGGCGGTGGCTATCTTGCTTTCGAGTTGGCGAGTGTTCGCCGGTACACAACACTTATCGGGCCAGCTAAGTGACCAGCAGGAGAAACTCCGTGGCGATGTTATTGAGCACCTGGAAGGCTTTGCCGAGCTCACTGCAGCCCGGCGCACGGGCAAACACTCCGGCCGGTTGATGAGGCAAGCGCTGTCGATGTCCAGAACCCAGGCGCGGGTGGATAGCCGTGCCGGATGGCATCAGGCAGCCACGCAGTTAATCGTGAATCTGGCGGTTGTGGTGACACTGTGGGTTGGTATTACCCTGTTTAACCAGGGATCGGTAACCGGCCCCGTACTGGTTCTGCTGCCCATCGCCCTGATGGGACTGCTGGAAGTCTATGCCATGCTGCCCGATGCCTTTGCCAAACTCGGCGCCACCCTGTCTGCAGCCCGGCGCCTGAACCAGGAGGTGCAGCCCGCTCCGGGAACCGATTATTCTTCAGCGTTTGACAGGCAGCCGGCAGAAGCCACCGCCAATGCACTGGAAGCACGGGATCTCTCGGTTGGCCACCCAGGGCTGCCACCGGTTCTGACCCATTTCAGCCTCAAGGTTGGCCCAAGAGAACGACTCGGCATTGTTGGCGCCTCCGGCTCCGGTAAATCTACACTGGCGGATACCTTCGCCGGCGTGATTCCGCCCCGGCAAGGGAAGCTCGCCTCCCTGCCCTGCGCCTATCTCACACAAGCGACGGTGGTGTTCGAAGACACGGTTAAAGCCAATCTGTTATTGGGCAACCCCAATGCTACCGATGGGGATCTATGGCGTGTTCTGGAACTGGTAGAGCTGGCAGACAGGTTTGCCCGTGAAGCCGAAGGTTTATCCACCTGGCTGGGGAGTGCCGGTAACCGGCTGTCTGGTGGTGAGGCAAGGCGTCTGGTGCTGGCGAGGGTGTTGCTGAGCACGGCACCCCTGGTGATTCTGGATGAACCTTTTACTGGAGTGGATACAGACACCAGGGGGCGGATAGCGCCCCAGATCAATCGATGGCTGGAAGATCGAGCGGTTATCTGCCTGGGGCATGGACCGGAGGCGCTATTGCCCTCCTCCGGCCATACCCTGCATCTGAATTGACCCTCAGCGGGTTTCTAACACGTCGAAAGTCAGGCCAGCTTTGCTGGTCAGGCGCTCCAGCAGTTTGCCATCCAGCATGGAAGCCGGCGTCCAGAAACCGCCCTGGTCATCGTCTGACAAATCAAACGCCAGGCACAGGCCTGCCTCGCCCAGCATTTTGGCCGTGGAACCGTAACCCGGATCCCGATCGCCGGTGACTTTGGTGATGATGGTCTTGCCGTCTGTGGTACGCCCCACAAAACGCAGGTCATAGAAGCCGTTTTCCTGGTCTTCAGGGCTTGGGCCCTCACCGGGCTTGGGTACCAGCTTCTCAACCACCCAACGGGTTGGCTTGATGGCGGAAGCGGTAAAGAATGCGCCAAGTGCGGCGGTGATGCCGTAAGCGGTCAGGCGGCCTTTGGCGCCCTTTCCGGTCATCATGGCTTCGTCGTAGGTGAACTCCTGACCGTAACGGGCCTTCTGAAGCGCGTTTGAACGGTGCACCACGCGGGTGTTGATGGCACCCATCACGAACGGCGCCAGCCACACGTCAAAGTCTTTGTCGTACTCTGCGGTTTTCAGGCTGGGCTGACGCACCTTCGAACGGTGGCCCTCCGGGCAGATCGAGAAGGGATTGGCCAGCTCCTTGCGCAGTTTCGGATCGGCGCCAGCTTCTTTGGCCACGTTAATCATGGATGCCACGGTGCCACCGGACAAGCCGCCCTTGGCGACCTTCACCCGCATGCGCACATCCTGGCAGGTTTTGCCGAAGGCTTTCTCAGCCTGCTGCTGCAGGAACCAGACGCCCATATCAGACGGGATTGAGTCGAAACCGCAGCAATGGACAATGCGAGCACCGGTTTTCCTGGCCTGGGCTTCATAGCCCTCGACCATCCGGCGAATCCACTGCACCTCACCGGTCAGGTCGCAATAATCGGTGCCAGTGTCCACGCAGGCCTTGACCAGCGGTTCACCATACAATGCGTATGGGCCAACGGTGGAGATCACCACGCGGGTCTGTCGGCACATGCCCGCCAGTGCGGCATCGTCGGCCGCGTCTGCCACCAGAACCGGCAAGTCCGCAGCCTGAGCACCCAGTTCGGCTTTGAGGGTATTCAGCTTGCCCTCTGAACGGCCAGCGATCGCCCACTTCACCTTGCCGGCCGCGCCATAGTTCTCTACCAGGTATCGGGTCAGAATCTGGCCCACAAAGCTGGTGGCACCAAATACCACCAGATCATAGTCTGCCTGCTTGGAATTCGTCATTACATGTCCTTTTTGGTTTGCGTGTACGAATATCTCTGATCGGTCAGGGTTGGCGAGACGCTTTTGCTGCCATCAGCACCATAAATACGGCCACTCCCAGCCCCCAGAAGCCGTTAAGAATGAGACCACCTACCCAAGTCTGGGCTGATACTGCCAAACCCTTCATCGGAAAGACAACCAGCATCGCTACGGCGGTTGGGCCGACGGCACCCAGTATCACATGGCCGAGCCAGTACAACGCTCCTTTCAGGCGGCCGGCGATGGCCCATATCGCGACACCCCATAAGCCGCCGAAAAATGCCAGGGAGATCACCGATGGTACCCCCAATGGCGGCACGGGAGTAAGGTTAAATGGCGCTGCGGGTACGGCACCCGCCAGGTAAAACACGGCAAATAGCCCCTGATGGAAAATCAGTGTTGCCAGAAAGCCCGCAACAAACGCCTTTATCCAGACCATATTGGATTCCTTTCGAGTTTCATTGAATTGATGGTAACAGGTTTAAAACCGGCACGACTTTCCCGGATACACCATGACAGGCGTCCGGCCGGCCAATCGTTTGTCATACAGCTTGTTGCACACTGTGGCGCATAATGACACAAGTGTGGAGGCATCCCTTGATCATCTTTCTGACCATCACAAGCCTGATATTGCTGGCCATCAGCGGTTTACTGCTTTGGCAACTGCTTGAACAGCGCAAAATGATCAACAACATGCTCGAAAACGAGGATATCAGTGATATCCATCGCGAACCGGAACTGGTGCTTACGTTGCGGGTGCTGGATCCGATTGCCCTGGCAAAGCGCGAATCCCGAACCGGCCGGGCGCTGGCAGACAAACTGCCGGTTATGACCCGGAAAATGGTCTATCAGGAAGTCATGAAAGAACTGGAAAGCGAACTGTTTGAGCGGGATATCGACGTCGAAATGCACATTGAGTATCGCTGAGGAGCACGGCTATGGTCTCTCAGGTTCTGATCATCATTTGCCTCGCCGGCACGGCAACGCTTCTTTTTTCGGGGTTCCGTCTGTCGAACCAAACCCGAAAACGGTTACTGATTCTCAATGCCCATCGAATTGCGGCCCGTAGCGCCATCCAGAAGAGCAGGATGGACCTGGCGGAAGTGCGCAACCGGGCCCGACTTCTCGAAGATACCGTCTCAGGCGGCGCTTCTGCGGTTGAGAAGGTGCATAAGGCGATAGCCAACACCACCTTCGGTCTGATCGACATGTTCTCCAAGGATGAGGAGTTCAAAGACAGTACCCGTAAGGCCCGGCAAACCCATCACCAGAAAAGTGAACAGGTTTATCAGGCGGTGAGAACCACCAATCATGCCCTGCACATCCTGGCAGACACGCTGATTATCAGCAAAGCGGAAAAACGCATTGCTTCAAAACCAAAAAAGGCGCCCTGAGGCGCCTTTTTTGATCGAACTATCAGAAAGTTACAGGACTTTCTTCAGCTCTTCTTCCAACTGCGGTACGGCTTCAAACAGATCCGCAACCAGGCCGTAATCAGCAACCTGGAAGATCGGCGCTTCTTCATCCTTGTTGATCGCAACGATCACCTTGGAATCAGACATACCGGCCAGGTGCTGGATGGCACCGGAGATGCCGACCGCGATGTACAGCTGCGGCGCAACGATCTTGCCGGTTTGGCCAACCTGCATGTCATTGGGTACGAAACCTGCGTCAACCGCGGCGCGGGATGCACCAACGGCAGCGCCCATCAGGTCAGCAACCTGCTCCAGCATCTTGAAGTTGTCGCCGTTCTGCATGCCGCGGCCACCGGAGATAACGATACCGGCAGAAGCCAGATCCGGACGGTCAGACTGGGCTTTCTCTTCACCAACGAAGGAAGACAGGCCGGCGTCTTTTACAACGTCCAGCTGCTCAACGGAAGCGGAACCACCTTCGGCAGCTACCGGGTCGAAACCGGTCGGGCGTACCGTGATAACCTTGATGGCGTCGCTCGCCTTAACAGTGGCGATGGCGTTACCCGCGTAGATCGGACGAACAAACGTGTCCTCGGATTCAACGCGCACGATGTCAGATACCTGGGCAACGTCCAGCAGCGCTGCAACGCGCGGCATGAAGTCTTTACCGGTAGTACCGGCAGCCGCCAGGATGTGGCTGTAGCCTTTACCTACTTCAGCAACCAGCTCGCCCAGGTTTTCGGCCAGGAAATGACCGTAGGCAGCATTGTCGGCAACCAGTACCTTGTTCACGCCTTCTGCCTTGGCAGCGGCTTCAGCGACGGCGCCTACGTTCTCACCGGCAACCAGCACGTCGATGTCACCACCGATGGCCTTGGCAGCCGCTACAACATTCAGGGTAGCCTGCTTGAGGCTGCTGTTGTCGTGTTCAGCAATTACCAGGATGCTCATTTAGATCACCTTCGCTTCGTTCTTCAGTTTGTCCACCAGCTCAGCTACGTCAGCCACCTTGATACCAGCCTGGCGTGCAGCCGGGGCTTCGACCTTCAGGGTGGACAGGCGCGGGGCGATTTCAACACCCAGATCGGCGGGGCTCACGGCGTCCAGCGGCTTCTTCTTGGCCTTCATGATGTTCGGCAGAGAAGCGTAACGCGGCTCGTTCAGGCGCAGGTCAGTGGTAACAACCGCAGGCAGGTTCAGAGCAACAGTCATCAGACCGCCGTCTACTTCACGGGTTACGTTAACCTTTTCACCATCAACAACCACTTCGGAAGCGAAAGTGCCCTGGCCCATGCCAGTCAGAGCAGCCAGCATCTGGCCAGTCTGGTTGTTGTCGGAATCGATGGACTGCTTGCCAAGAATAACCAGCTTCGGCTCTTCTTTCTCAACGACAGCCTTCAGCAGCTTGGCCGCTTCGAGGGACTGAACTTCTTCGTCAGTCTCGATGTGGATACCACGGTCAGCACCCAGAGCCAGAGCAGTACGAATTTGCTCCTGAGCAGCTTTCGGTCCAATGGATACAACAACGATTTCACTGGCAACACCCTTCTCTTTCAGACGAACCGCTTCTTCAACAGCGATTTCGCAGAACGGGTTCATTGCCATCTTGACGTTGGCGAGGTCAACACCGGTATTGTCCGGCTTGACGCGCACCTTCACGTTGTAGTCGATAACTCGTTTTACAGCGACCAGAACCTTCATAGATTCCTCGTTCTTCTACGATGGGTTTAATGACTCGCAATCCTTAACGGGGAGCCTGCTGGATAGTGCGCAGTAATACTGCAGGCTACTGTCTACAGGGTCAATAGCCCCATTCGACGCATCAGGACTGCCTTCACAGCCAATAGACCGGGTTGACCCGGCCTGGCAATGAGACGATACTAAAAATCGACTCAAAACACACGACATTTCGGTGTATACGTACAATGCCAAAGGTAAACGCAAATTTCAAACAAACGTTTGTTTGATTCCTGAAATGCGTTATCCTTTCGGGACAAAGGGCCCGTGTTTAGGGCTCGGGGCTGTCGTCTATAGGCATTTTTACCGGTATGATGTCGCCCCTGAATGAATTGAGTTAGGCCTGCGGGCAAACAACACCCACTAAAAAAGCTGTTTGAGGAGACCAACGTGGAACGCGAATCGATGGAATTTGATGTTCTGATCGTCGGCGGCGGCCCTGCTGGCCTGTCTGCAGCCTGCCGCGTGATGCAACTGGCGCAGGAAGCTGGCGAAGAACTGACTGTTTGTGTGGTTGAGAAAGGTTCCGAAATCGGCGCGCACATCCTCGCCGGTACGGTATTCGAGCCCACAGCCCTGAACGAACTGTTTCCGGACTGGAAAGAAAAAGGCGCGCCGCTGAACACGCCGGTTACCCGGGATGACATTTTCCTGCTTAAGAACCAGGAAAAAGCCACCAAGATTCCTAACGCCTTTGTGCCCAAGAACATGCACAACCACGGCAACTACATCATCAGCCTTGGTAACCTGTGCCGTTGGCTGGCTGAACAGGCTGAACAGCTGGGCGTAGAGGTTTACCCGGGGTTTGCCGCCTCTGAGACCATTATTGAAGATGGCCAGGTTAAAGGCATCATCACCGGCGACATGGGCGTGGCCCGTGACGGTTCCGAGAAAGACGGCTACATGCCGGGCATGGAACTGCGCGCCAAGTACACCCTGTTTACCGAAGGCTGTCGTGGTCACCTGGGCAAGCGCCTGATCAACGATTTCAAGCTGGACGAAGGCAAAGATCCACAGCACTACGGTATCGGTATCAAAGAGTTGTGGGACATTGACCCGGCCAAACACGAGCCCGGCCTGGTGGTTCATACCACTGGCTGGCCGCTGAACGAGTCCGGTTCCACCGGTGGGTCCTTCCTGTATCACCTGGAAAACGGCCAGGTTTATGTCGGCCTGATCACCGATCTGTCTTACAGCAACCCGCATCTGAGCCCGTTCGAGGAATTCCAGCGCCTCAAGCACCATCCGGAAATCAAGAAGTATCTGGAAGGCGGCAAGCGCGTTGCCTACGGCGCCCGCGCCATTTCCAAGGGTGGCTACAACGCCCTGCCGAAGATGAGCTTCCCCGGTGGTCTGTTGCTGGGTTGTGACGCCGGCACCCTGAACAGCTCCAAGATCAAAGGCTCCCATACCGCCATGAAGTCTGGCCTGCTGGGCGCAGAAGCCGTGTTTGAGGCCCTGAAGGAAGGTAAGGCTGGCGAAGAGATCACCAGCTTCCAGAAGCGCTTTGAAGACAGCTGGCTGTACAAAGAACTTTACGCCGAGCGCAACTTTGGCCCGGCCATGCACAAGTTCGGTAACATTGTAGGCGGCGCCATTGCCTTCTTTGAGCAGAACATTCTGCGTGGTAGCCTGCCGATCACCTTCCGCGATACCACTCCGGACTACGCCACCCTGAAGCCAGCGTCTGAGTGCAAGAAGATCAGCTATCCGAAGCCGGATAACAAATTGACCTTCGATCGCCTGTCCTCGGTGTTCATTTCCAACACCAACCATGAGGAAGACCAGCCGGTTCACCTGAAACTGACTGATCCGGACATTCCGCTGAAGGAAAATCTGCCCAAGTACGACGAGCCAGCACAGCGTTACTGCCCGGCCGGCGTATACGAAGTGGTCGAGAAAGACGACGGCAGTGGCAAGAAGTTCCAGATCAATGCCCAGAACTGTGTTCACTGCAAGACCTGTGACATCAAGGATCCTGCCCAGAACATTACCTGGGTAACGCCGGAAGGCGGCGGTGGCCCGAACTATCCGAATATGTAATCGGGTGCACTAGCCAGAAAAGCCGGAGCTCGTCTCCGGCTTTTTTGTGTCCGCGCCACAACTCCAAAAAAAACGGCTCCCGCAGGAGCCGTTTTTTGATCAACCTTTCGGAAGAGATCAGTGCACGTGGCCGTGCTCCTGCTCTTCGTCAGTTGCTTCGCGAGCTTCTACCACTTCTACGTCGAAGTGCAGAGTCTGGCCCGCCAGCGGGTGGTTGGCATCAATAGTGACGGTTTCGTCGCTGACTTCCACAACACGAACGATCTGGGGACCGCCCGGAGTCTGAGCCTGGAACTGCATGCCCGGCTCGATGGTGTCTACGCCTTCAAAGGCAGAGCGCGGAACCGGCTGAATCAGCTCTTCGTTGACTTCGCCATAGCCTTCGGCGGGAGCAACGGATACTTTCACCTGATCGCCTGCGTTCTTTTCGTTAAGCGCACTTTCCAGTCCACCGATAATGTTTTGTGCACCTTCCAGGTAAGACAGCGGCTCACGGCCTTCTACACGGGAGGAATCGAGTTGCTCTCCCTGGTCGTTAGTGAGCGTGTAATGGATGGTGACAACACGAGGTTGGGCCATGTGATCTCCTTGCGTGTCGCAATGACTGTGTATTTAGATTGTAGGCAATCGAAAGTGTTCGTGAACAGCCATACTGCACAGAGGGACTAACGACCACCGGGCCTCGTTAGAGAGCCAGGCTCGGTAACAAGTATGAAAACACAGTTTAACAAGTGACAGACTGCGTTTTCTACCCTATTTATAGAGGCGAACTTCCGCTTTTCAACCGCCCTGCCCGATTTTCCAGAATTTTCCGTGACTAAGCACGCCGTACTGGGCTTCCCCATTTTCGTGCTGTTCTTCCACCAGATCAGCCAGCTCGTAGAATGCCGCCGTCACCAATCGGGCCTCAATACCGTGGCGGACGTAAACCACTGGGCGGGGCTCGTCGCTGTTCGGGTACTGGCTCACCGCCAGGGGATGCTCTGGCCCTATTTCAAGAATTTCACCCACGTTGGTGGTTAGTGAAAGCACTTGCCCGGCGCCCTCTCCTTTGCGCTCCAGGGAGTGTGCCAACAAGGGAGTGTCTTCTACCTGGATGCGCCATTTCTCGACAGGTGTGACCAGGTAATGGTGCCCGTCGTCTTCCCGGCGCAAAATCGTTGAGAACAGTTTAACCGTGGCTTCCCGCGCGATTGGGGCTCCCTGATAAAGCCACTGGCCGTCTCGGGTGATCACCAGGTCCATGTCGCCGGACAACTCCGGATGCCACTGGTGCAGTGGCGGAAGGCCCTTTGCGCTACTGTGTTGCTGTACCGATCGTTCGATATCATCAGGCTTCATGTTCATTGGCGGAAACTCCCAGGTTACAGGCCGCGCATCCATTCGGCACGCAGCGGCGCCGCGCCGGGGTCACGAATAGCAAGGTCAACCTCGCCGAGAAGTCGCTGCTTATCGCGCCCAAGGGTGCCCTTGAGGACCAGGTAATTGGATGCGTGATCACTACGGAATATGGTGCTGTCCAGTTCCAGGTGCTCGAGAAACACCCGAATCTCTTCGAACAGACCCTGCTGACTCAGGGGAACGAAGTCGTCGCCGAAACCGGCGCGAAAGCGCTCCTCACCCTGGGGAAAGCTCACCACCAGCGTGGACAGGTAATCGGGCTGAGTCTCGTTGCACAGAGTGGCCGTGTTGATGGCATGCTGCCGGGAGAGCACCTCGCCCCCCAGACCGTTGAGCACCATCACAGAGCTGGTCAGCCCCGCCTGCTTTATCTTCTCCAGAGCCGACCGGGTAGACTCCCAGGTTTCGCCCTTGTTGATTCGGCGAAGCACTTCGTCATCACCCGATTCCATACCGACGTACAAAATGCCCAAACCGGCTTCCCGCAACTCGACAAGTTCTTCCACGGATTTCCTGGCCAGGTTGCGGGGCAAACAGTAACTCGACACCCTCCGCAGACCTGGGAAAGCCTGCTTCAGGTCTGCCAGAATTTCCAGTAAGCGTCGGGTTGGCAGAACCATGGCGTCGCCGTCCGCGAGAAACACCCTTGGTACGGATTCGAAGGCCTCAGCGGCCCGGGCAATATCACGGCGGATATCGTCGGGTTTGCGCGCGCGGAACTTTTTCTGGGGTTGGGTGTACATTTCACAGAAGGTGCACTGGTTCCAGGAGCACCCGTTGGTGACCGGCAGTATCAGCGATTTGGCTTCACTCGGTGGCCGGAACACCGGCTCAACGTACTCAATCGGAAAGCTGTACATGGCGTCTCAGCAACAATTCAGGGAAGTTGGATATGGGTAAGATCAGGGCAAAAACTGGGCTTTCAAGTCTGCGCAGCCGGGTCCCACCACTGGCATGTCGAGCAACACCGCCTGCGCAGTCATGAACGGTATGCCTTTGCGGTGGCCATCCACCAACAGGGTGGACAGACAGCCAACGAACGGCATGTGAGACACCAGCATCAGCGGCGAGGCCTTGTTCTCCAGCAGCAGATCGAGGCAATTTCCGGGGTCGTCATCCGGGGTGATGACCGGGCATTCTTCAACCGGGCAATTGAGCACTTCAGACACGATCGCCGCGGTCTGGCGGGCGCGCGTATACGGACTGGCCCAGATTCGCTCCGGCCGCCAGGGAGACTTGGCAATCTGCGCAGCCACAGAGGCGACTCCGGCCCGGCCGGCTTCCGTCAGCTCCCGTTCCTGGTCCAGGGTGTGCCAGCCGGCCTCACCGTGGCGCATGATGATCAGATGCAAGGTAATCCTCCCTGCCCGGCGCGGGCTTACTGACTGATGGTACGGGGCAGAATAAACTCAACGTCGGAATTCTGGACAGCCATCATCAGGCTGTTGATGACCGCGTTGATGGAGGCGCCTTCGTACAGGATTTCATAAAGCCCCCTCACCAGAGGCATATAAATACCAATGGCCTCTGATTTCTCCCGGACCAGCTTCAGGGTATAGATACCCTCGGCTACCTGCCCCAGCTCCTGTGCAGCTTCGTCAAGCTTCTTGCCTTTACCGACCGCATAACCCACCCGGAAGTTCCGGCTTTTGTTGGAGGTACAAGTGGCAATGAGATCACCAACGCCAGCCAATCCCATGAAGGTCATCGGGTTGGCGCCCAGGCTGACCGCAAAACGGCTCATTTCCGCCAGGCCACGGGTAATCAGCATCGCCTTTGCGTTCTCGCCCATTTCCAGGGCGTTGGCCAGTCCGGCTACGATCGCGTAAATGTTTTTCAGTGCTCCGGCCAGCTCCACCCCGTACACATCGACGTTTGCGTAAACCCGGAAGTACTCGCAACCAAGTAGCTCCTGAATGGCCCGGCGCACATCCGGATCTTTGGCGGCAATCACCGTGGCCGTCAGCTCCCGGTTAACAATCTCGCCTGCCAGGTTGGGGCCACTGAGTACGCCGGTGCGGCAACGGGGAATTTCTTCCTGAAGGATCTCGCTCATCAGCTTGAAGCCGTGTTCTTCGATGCCCTTGGTCAGGCTGACAACAATCTGGCCGTCCCGGAATACCTGGCTGTTTTCCCGGATAACGGCACGAAATGCCTTGGACGGAATGGCAACCAGCACCACCTCCGCTTTGCGAACGGCATCTGCGAGATCAGTCGTGGGCTGGATATCGCCCTCCAGGGTGATACCTGGCATATAGCGTTTATTAATACGGTTCTGACGAATATCGTCGGCCTGCTCTTCATCACGCATCCAGAAGTGGACGGTGTGGCCATTCTCGCCAAGTACCTTGGCCATGGCAGTGCCGAAACTGCCGCCACCCAGAACGGCGACGTCACGAGGGCCCGCTCCAGCGGTGCGGTAGGTTGCGTTTTCAGACATATCAGTTCCGTTTTGTTGCTTCGGGGGCATCGCAGGGAACGCGTAACCGAACGTTCAGCCCGGTTCTTCGCACTCCAGTGCGCGCACCAGGTTCTTGAATTCTTCCCTGTTTTTGCTGTTCATACCCATCAACACTTTGTGGGCGTCGAGCACTTTATCTCTGACCTGCTGTTCACTGGCCTTCAGTACGGGGATTTCTTCGAGCTCTTCAATTCTGGAGGCAGGCTCCCGGACAATGATGAAAATCTTGTCGAAGCCCATAGAGGCGATAATGCGGGTAATGTCGGGGTTGGTAGAGATCAGAGTTGGCAGGAATTGACTTTGTTTTTGCGCCGCCAGGGCTATCTTGGCCAGCAGGCCCAGGGTAGTGCTGTCGATGATTTCCGTTTCCGTGAGATCGACCACAACCGTTTTGAATTGGGGATCACGGGTGATGGACTCAACCAGATTGTCCAGCGTCGAACACAGGTTCAGCCGGATTTCCCCAATAAACTTCAGGACGTAGATTCCCTGCTTCTCAGCTTGCAGGATTTTATAACCAGCCATTTTCACACTGCCACTAAGTCGACGACGTGTTGTCTGAACCATCTATGGTATCAGTTACCGATACTATCGCGATATCATCCGGCAGCTCCGAGATCTTACCAAGCCCCAGAGCGTCGCTCAGCGATGCGATAGTGTGACTACCTCCTGATACGAGTTCAAGTAGTGTCTTCTCCTTTTCATCCAGGGATTTGGCAGGAATCACTTCCAGAATCCCGTCTGAAAACAGCAACAGCCGGAACGGCTTGTCCAGCTTGACCTCGTAAACCTCCCACTCTGGTGCCTCAAACAACCCTACCGGGAGCCCACTGCCTTCCAGAAAACGGGTTTCGCCGCCCTCGAACGACAAAATCGGCATCGGGAAGTGTGCACCAACCGCATAACTTAATGTACGGGTGGAAATCGAGATAATGCCAACAAATACGGTTACGTGCTTACCGAGACCAGTATCCAGAAGCTCCGAATTGATCCGTTCCAGAAACCGTTCCGGGTACAGGATATCGTCGCTGGATTGGCGGCGCATATTGCGCTGCAGGCGATTGGTCAGGTTCTTGAGCAGCACCGTGACAAACGCCGAGCTGGCGCCATGCCCCGATACATCGGCAATATAGACCAGCACTTTGTCTTCGGTGATGCGGAAGTAGTCCAGGAAATCGCCGCTCAGGTAGAGCGAAGGCTTGATCAGGTGGTCCACCTGTAAACCGGACAGACGCAGCTCGTGGTCCGGTAACATTTTGAGCTGGACCTTGCGCCCGGCATTCTGGTCAGCCCTCAATTCCGCGATACCGGTGCGCAGTTCGCGGTTGGCTTCTTCAAGCTCCTGCCGGTACAACTGGTTCAGGCGATTCACCCTTACCCGGTCAAACAGTTTGCCGATAACGTCGTCCAGGGCGCCCTTGTCGTCGTTACAGGGTTTAAGAACAACATCCGCTGCACCTGCTCTGAGGGCCTGGACAATCTCCGCACTGGACTCACTGCAGGTACAGGCAACGATAGGCGTAAAGCTGTCGGCTTCATCCAGTCGCTTTGATAGCTCTCGGATGGCCTCGGGGGGCAAATCTGCAAAGATGACATCGGGAATGTTATCTTCGAAAAGGCTTCGGGCGGCGCTGACATCGGGAAATCCAGTCACGTAGAAGCCTCTCGCTTCAAGGTAGCGGGACAAATCCGATCTAGCCTGTTCGTTGGCGTCAATAATCAGAATGCGCTCGGTGCGCGAGGTCATGTTGATGGCCTTAAACTACCAGCGATAAAAGAGAAATTGGCTTCATTACGCCTATTCTGGCATGCCCCTGTGATATAACAAGGGCCGTGTCATTAAATTGGGAGATTTGTAACCATGCGACGTGCCGTCAACGACCTGCTCGGAGCCTACGACAAGCTCATCATGGACCCCGTGCACGGCGGCATTCCCTTGTATCGGCATGAAATCCAGGTGATTGACCATCCCCTGTTCCAGCGTCTGAGAAACATCTGCCAGAACGACATCCTGAGCCTGGTGTTCCCCGGCGCGACCCACTCCCGGTTCCTGCACAGCATTGGCGTAATGCATGTGGGCACCCGCATGTTTCGTTCAATGATCGACGCCTACCTTCGGGAAAGGCAACTCAGCGAACGCACAGATCTGAGCCTGAGCCAGCTGGACGCCATCGATTACCTGGCCAAAACCATTCGCCTTGGTTGCCTGCTGCACGACAGCGGCCACTCCAGCTTTTCGCACCAGTTCACCCAGGCCCGCCGCATCCGGGAACTCATGTCGCGCCCCCAGCGTTTCCGGGACCTCTGGCGCGGGGTCGACTTCACCCGTTATCACCCGGAGGAACCAGGAGAACTGGAACATGAACATTATTCCGTCCGGGTTGCCCATGACGTGCTTTCATCGGTAGATCTGGATAACGCTGGGCTGAACGCCGTTGATGTGATTGGCATCATGGAGACCACCGACGTAACCCCAAGCGACACCTTCTGCCGCCACGCCCGCACCTTCTGGGCATTCATTGCCGGCGAAGATGCGGTCGCCGGCACCATCGGTGAACAGGACGTGCCGGCCCTGGTCATGGGGTTGCTGTCCTCCATCGTGTCCGGTGAGATCGACGCTGACCGGGCAGATTACATGCTGAGGGATGGTTTCCACAGTTCCGTTACCATCGGCGGGTTCAACCTCGACCACCTTCTAAGCAACCTGAGGTTTGGCTGGGATGTGTCCGAACCCTGGATGGGCCTGGCGATTACCCAGAAAGGCCTGGGTGCCCTGGAAGATTTCGTTTACAGCCGGTATCAGATGTACCGGAAAGTCTACGCCCACAAAACAGCCCTGGGTTTCGACTGGCTGCTGCGGGAAGCCATCAACGAAGTACTGGAAGACGCGGAAAGCTTCGACTGGATCGACACCTGCCTGAGCGATATGAGGTACTTTGCCGAGCTGACCGATAACTTCTTCTGGGAAGCTTTCCGGAAAGTGGCCCGCAAGCATCCGAAAAGTTATTCATTCTGCATAGTAAACCGGGTGAAGCTGCACCACCTGGATACCCGGGAAAATCTCGACAAACAGCAGATTGCCGACCACAGCCACTGGCTGGCTGGCGAGTTGGCCATGGACCCGGGCAACGTGGTGACCTGCTCCATGCGCGCCCGTTTCTCGAATATCCAGGACAACTTCAACGGCATAAAGGTATTGGTGAAGAATCCGATCTCCCGGGAGCGCTCATTGCGCAAGATTACCGAGGTCAGCGCGTTTTTCTCGAAGTTTGGTGACGGCACCATCACCCATTTCTACAGCCGGCCGGAAGTCACCAGGATGGCGCCTCCCGACCTGCTTGAATAGACTGGTGCGCTACTGAATCGCGGCAACCAAGCGGGTGGCGCTTTCCCACGCGCCTTCCACCCGGCCGCCAGCCAGCCAGTCGCCCGCCAGCCCAACCCCATTCTCGGCATCGTACCGATAGCCGGGCTGACTACTCCAGGCCGACCGGGCATAAAGCCAGCGGTGGGCCACCGTCTCATCGGGCCGGGCATCGGCACCGGTTAACGCCGCGAATTCGCCTACCAAAGCGTTGTTGACATAGCCCGGCTCTGCATCCACATGGGCCTTGGTCCACTCCGGGGTGGCATGCAGTACCCACCATTGGCCGGAATCATCCCGGCCGGGTTTGGAGGAGTTGTTAGCAACCCAGTAGAGCACCTCAGAGTGCGGGCGCATGGCGTCTGCGTCCACCTCCGGTGGCTCCGAATAGTGAGCCGCCACTGCCCAACATGGGAGAATCTGATCAACCGGCTTTTCCAGCTCTTCCGCCAGCCCGTCAAGCTGGCTCGCCCGTAACAACTCCTGGGCCTGGGCCGGGGGCGCGGTGATGATCACCTGGTCGAAAACACCGTGGTTCAGTCCTTCTGTACACACCAGTTGCCACTGGTTACCGGAACGCTCCAACCGTTCAATTCTCACCTGGGCAGTGACATCAACGTGAGCAGACAATGCGCGGGTGATGGCAGTCATTCTCGGTACTCCAACATAACGCTTTTCTTCCGGAAACGGCTGCCAGTTCAGGGTGTCGTCCTGAAAACGAAATCTGGCCGGCCATTCGAGGAACGCATCGCTTCCCGCCCAGCGCTGCAAGAACGAAAGAAACTCACGGTTGCGGGCGGTAAAATATTGAGCACCAACATCGGCAGAGCCACTACCCACTCTCTTGGAGGCCATACGACCACCGGGCCCGCGACTTTTCTCAAACACCGTGACACTATGGCCCAGTTGGCCAAGTAAAATTGCAGCCGTGAGGCCTGCCAGACCTGAACCGATAACCGCTACGCTGCGTATTGATGTGGTGTCTGATGTCACTTTAAGCATGGTTGTATATGGCCCGATTGAATTATTGGTTAACAAACATTCTGAGATGGTTCGATTCCGAAGCCGGTTCAGATCACCTGGACTCCAGTTCCAGATCCTTTAACTGGGTGAGAGTGCTGCCTTTTATCGCATTGCATCTTGCTTGCCTACTCGCATTTTTCACTGGTGTCAGCACGTTTGCCGTCGTGTTCGCCGCAGCCTTTTTCATCATCCGAATGTTTGCCATCACTGGCTTCTATCATCGTTACTTTTCCCACAAGACATTCAAAACCAGTCGCGCCGCCCAGTTTGTGTTCGCCGTATTGGGTGCCAGTTCGGCCCAGCGGGGCCCATTGTGGTGGGCCGCTCACCACCGCCATCATCACCAACACTCCGATAATGCGGAAGACCTGCATTCCCCCCACCACGGCGGGTTCTGGTGGTCTCACGCTGGCTGGTTTACCTGTGATGCCGGTTTCAGCATGGATGAACGCCGGGTACGAGACTGGTTGAAATTTCCGGAACTCAAGTTTATCAACCGTTTCGATTCATTGATCCCGGTGGCGGCAGCCGTGCTGATCTACCTCCTTGGTGAAGCCCTGGCGGTTTGGGCACCGGGGCTGGGCACCAATGGTTTGCAACTGCTGGTTTGGGGATTTTTCATCTCAACGGTGTGCTTGTTCCACGCGACGGTATCCATCAACTCCTTGTCGCACGTGTGGGGAAAACGCCGGTTCGAAACCGACGACGACAGCCGAAACAATTTCTGGCTCGCGCTCATTACGCTGGGCGAAGGATGGCACAACAATCATCACCGGTGGCCACAATCCGTGCGCCAGGGGTTCCGGTGGTATGAAATAGATATTACCTGGTACGGGCTCTGGGCGTTGTCCAAGCTCGGGATAGTGTGGGATTTGAATCCAATACCGGCACACATCCAGAAAGAAACCCGTGAATTGGACGAACAGAGGAGGAAGCGCAAATGACGACTGCTTCTGCCATCGAGGTCGGCTCACCGAACCCCGCCCTGCCAGCTGTGCTCGACCAGTTCTGCGCCTTGTTCAATCAGCTGGATAAGGGCAATCTGCACAAACTGCAGCAGGTTTATGGTGAAGACATCGAGTTTCAGGATCCATTTGGAACGGTGAGCGGCCTGGATGAACTGACGAATTACTTTGCCGACGCCTACGGCAACGTTATCCGCTGCCAGTTCCACTTCAACAGCCCAGTGATCCAGGACTCTTGGTGCACGATTCCCTGGGTAATGGAGTTGCAGCACAAACGCATCAAAAGGGGAAAAACCGTAGAGGTTGAGGGTATCAGCCACCTCCGGATTCTGGACGGTCGGGTACGGTACCACCGGGATTACTTCGATGCCGGCCAGTTACTCTATGAAAATCTTCCGGTAGTGGGCGGCGTGATCCGCTGGGTCAAGGAGCAGGCAGGATGAGCAGACGCTTGGAAACCGCCAGCAACATCTGGCTGACCGGCGCATCGTCCGGTATTGGCGAGGCACTGGCAAAACAACTTGCCACCCACGGGCACAGGCTGATTGTCACCGGGCGCCGGAAGGAGGCACTGGATGCCCTGGTGAATCAGCATCCCGAACAGATGCTGGCCGCCCCCGCCGACACCACCAGTAAGAGTGACCTTGAGGCTTTAAAGGATTCTCTGGGCCACTTTGGTGATCTGGATGTGGCGATACTCAATGCCGGTACCTGCGAATACCTGGAAATCGCCGAGTACGACAGCCGCGTTATTGAAGCCAACATGATAACCAATGTGGTTGGCACCGCCCGCAGCCTGGATATCGCGCTCCCAGCCCTCAGGGCCACACGGGCCAAAGGTAAACCGGCAACACTGGTGATCGTCAGCTCGTCGGCCTGGTGGTTTCCCTTTGGCCGGGCAGAGGGTTACGGCGCTTCAAAGGCTGCCCTGACCTACTTTGCTCACGCGCTGCGTGCCGACTTGGCGGCGGAAGGCATCGACGTGGTGGTGGTCTCACCGGGCTTTGTAAAAACACCTCTGACGGACCGTAACGACTTCCCCATGCCCTTCATCATCAGCTCGGAAGATGCAGCCCACCGCATCGTTAAAGGGCTTGAAAAGGGTAAAACGGAAATCGCCTTTCCCCGGCGTTTTACCTGGCTGCTCAAGGCGCTGGGCGCCTTGCCTCAAGGCCTTGTGGATCGCATGGCCGCATCCATGGCCCGTAACAACCACTCTTGAACACTTTGGTAACAGGAAAAGATTGCATGAACCCGAATCGTCAGCGTATTGCTGTGATTGGTGCCGGTGTATCCGGCTTAACGGCGGCCTGGCTGCTCAGCGAAAAACACGACGTTCAACTGTTCGAGGCTGGCGATTATGCGGGTGGCCACACCAACACCGAGCAAGTTGAGGCTGGCGGGCGCGTTTGGCCGGTGAACACCGGTTTTATCGTGTTCAATGACTGGACCTACCCGAATTTTATCAAACTGATGGACCGCCTGGACGTAAAGTCGGAAGTCAGTAACATGAGTTTCAGCGTGGACTGCCATGTGTCTGGCCTGCAGTACAACGGGACCAGCCTCAATACGCTGTTTGCCCAGCGCAAGAACCTTCTTAACCTGAACTTTCTGAAGATGATCCGGGAAATCCTCCGGTTCAACAAGGAAACTCGCGCCGATCTCGCTGCCGGCCAGATCCCAGAAGGTGAAACCCTGGGCGAATACCTTAACCGCAATCGCTACAGCCGTTATTTCCGTAACAACTACATCGTTCCGATGGGTGCTGCTATCTGGTCTGCCCCGGAAATCGTATTGGAGCAGTTCCCGATCCGGTTTTTCCTGCAGTTTTTTAACAATCACGGCATGCTTTCGGTGGACGACCGCCCAACCTGGCGGGTGATTTCCGGTGGTTCCGCCACCTACGTGGACAAGATGATGGCGCGGCTGGGCGACCGCACTCACCTGAACAGTCCGGTAACGGCGATTACTCGGGACGAAGAAGGCGTCACCATTGTCGTGAACGGCCAACAGCACCGGTTCGATCAGGTTGTGCTGGCCTGCCATAGCAACCAGGCGCTGGCGATGCTGAATGATCCGACCGATCAGGAACGGGACATCCTTGGTGCCATCGGCTACCAGAAGAATGATGTAGTGTTGCACACCGATGCCAGCGTTTTGCCATCCACCCGGCTGGCCTGGGCAGCCTGGAACTACATGATTCCCGAACACAGCACCCAGCCGGTGTCGGTGACCTACAACATGAATACCTTGCAGAACTTCGATGATGCGCCTGAAACCTTCTGCGTTACGCTCAACCGCAGCCATGACATCGACCCCGCCAAGGTCATCAAGCGATTTGAATACGACCATCCGGTGTTTACCCTCGAAGCCGTGGCCGCCCAGGAGCGCTATGACCAGATCGGCAACCGTAACCGGACCCACTACTGTGGCGCCTACTGGTTCAACGGCTTCCATGAAGACGGTGTACGCAGCGCATTGCGCGTTACCCGCGCGTTCGGGGTGGAGCTCTGATCATGGCCAGCCAGTGGCTAGAAGGCACTATAAGACATCGGCGTAAGATTCCGGTTTTGCACGAGTTTAAGTACAAGATCGGTATGCTGGCGTTAGACCTGGATGACTGGGAGACCATCACCTCTTCGAGCCCGTTCTTTTCCCTGGAACGGTTTAACTGGATGTCTCTGTACCGGCGGGATTACCTGAACCCGGAAGTGCCCAGTCTGCGCCAGGCAGTGTTCAACCAGGTGAAAAGCGCCACTGGCTGGGCACCGGACGGCCCAATAGAGCTGATCACTCATCCGCGCTACCTGGGATACGTCTTCAATCCAGTCAGCTTTTATCTTTGCTACAACCACGGCGAAAGCCCTCAAAACGGCGACGTTCCCCGAGTGATTCTGGCGCAGATTACCAACACACCCTGGAAGCAACGCCATATTTACTGCCTTGAGTGCCATCAGCCCGGATCTACCCTGACCGGGGCGTGGCATACCGAACGCTTTGCCTTCAGCAAGCGCTTTCACGTGTCCCCGTTCAACCGCATGGATCAGCAGTACCAGTGGCTGTTCAGTTTCAAAGGCCCCGAGCTACGTATTCACATGAACGTGCAACAGGGACAGGAAAAACATTTTGATGCCACCCTGGTAGTCCAACGCAGCCCGTTTGAACGTAAAACACTGCACAGAAGCCTGAGGCGTTTTCCCCTGGAAACCCTCAAAGGCACGGCCGGCATTTACTGGAATGCCCTGAAGCTGAAGCTCAAGGGCGCGCCTTTCTACACCCACCCGGACAAGCTGGACAAAACGGACAGCCAATATCGAAAGGGCGTGGAAGATAAAGGCGCAGAGATCACTTTAACACCGGCACCCAGGCACTCAGATTCAGATATAGCGGGAAGGGTAAGCTCATGGAGAACCTGAACACATCCGTAGACAGCCAGCGCACCAGCCAAACGCCGCTGGTAAGCCGGATTGCAAAACAGCTTGTCTGCCAGCAGCTGTCACAACTGGCCCACGGCAAATTGGTGGTCAAGGAATACGGTGCTGAGGATCTCGTCTACGGTGACGGGGACCCGCAGTATCCGGCAGCGGAACTGGTAATCCATGATCACACCACCTGGCGTGATCTGGTGACTGGTGGCAGCGTTGGGGCTGCCGAGTCCTTCGTTGCAGGGGACTGGAGCTCTCCGGACCTGACCGCCCTCCTGCGTTTTTTCAGCCGAAACCTGGACACCATGAATGCCTTTGAAGACAAGTTCAGCTGGGTAAGCAAGCCGACCCTGAAAGCGCTGCATTGGCTGAACCGCAACACCCCTGCCGGTTCGCGTAAGAACATCAGTGCCCACTACGATCTGGGTAACGATTTGTTCCAGCTCTTTCTTGACCCAACCATGATGTATTCATCGGCCATTTACCCGAGCGCGGACTCAACACTCGAAGAAGCCGCGGTCTACAAGCTGGATACCATCTGCAAGAAGCTGGACCTGCAGCCAGAGGACCGTGTGATCGAAATAGGCACCGGCTGGGGCGGGTTTGCCATTCACGCCGCCAAGCATTATGGCTGCCACGTAACCACTACCACCATCTCCCGGGAGCAGCTTGAGCTGGCCAAAGAGCGGGTGAAAGCCGAAGGCCTGGAAGACCGTATCACCCTGCTGTTTGATGACTACCGTGACCTGACCGGGCAATTCGACAAGCTGGTGTCGATCGAAATGATTGAGGCCGTTGGACCGCAGTTCCTGGACAGCTACCTGGCCCAGATCAGCACGTTGCTCAAGCCGGACGGCCTTGCCCTGGTGCAGGCTATTAATATGCCGGAGCAGCGTTACGACCGGGCCCTGAAGAACGTCGACTTCATTCAACGGTACATTTTCCCGGGCAGCTTCATACCCTCATTCGGAGCCATTATCACGTCCATGCGCCGCGGATCCAACCTGGTGCTGACCCACTCCGAAGACTTCGGCTTCCATTACGCCCGCACCCTGCGTGACTGGTGTGACCGGTTCATGGCAAACCGGAACACCCTGCTTGAACGTGGCTACGACGAGGCCTTCCAGCGTCTATGGCACTTCTACTTTGCCTACTGTGAGGCGGGCTTCAGCGAACGGGCCATTGGCGTGGCCCACTTGGTGCTGGCCAAACCCGCCAACAAGCGCGCCAACATACTCAGTTTATGATCGCCTCAGACACCGCCCGTAATATCCTGAACTTCGCCCTGTTCCAGACAGGCTGGCTGGTGTGCGTTCTGTTTCCCGGCCTGGCTGCCGCCGGGCTGGTGTTGATATTTCTGGCCATCCACTTTGCGTTGGTGAGCCAGAAGCGCTTTACCGAGCTCCAGTTCATCGGCTTCGGGGTGGTGCTTGGCAGCCTGATGGATACACTCTGGTTCCGAACCGGTGTACTGGGCATCAATGGTTCCGATGAAGTGCTGGTTGCGCCCCCCTGGCTGGTCGCTATCTGGGCCATATTCATGACCACCCTGTGCCACTCACTGGGCTGGATAGCGCAACGCAAATGGCTACCTTATGTGTTTGCGCCGATCGGAGGGCCGTTCGCCTATTGGTCCGCCAGCAAACTGGGTATCGTCACCCTGCCCGACCTCACGATCTCTCTGGCCGCCATGGCCGTGGGGTGGTTCCTGTTATTCCCGTTGCTGCTTTTCGTTCGGAAGACCCTGTACTCGGAGTTGCAGCCATGATTCGTTCAGCCATTACCTTCAGCGCCCTGACCATTCTGGCACTGCCCGTAAACGCCAACCAGTTCGTGTTCACCGGCACAGCCAAGAGTAACGGTGGCACGTTGCTTTACCAGGAAGTCCATCGGGTTGAGGGCCATTGTGCGGAAGGCATCTTCGAACCCCAAACTCACTCAGTGAACTACCGAAAGGAACCTGGCGAGGACCCCTTCGCAACCAAACAGATGAACTATGAAGACTCCTCGCTCCGCCCGAGCGTGGATTTTCAGCAACCGGACTTCAACGAGAGCCTGAAAATCACCTACCCGGAGGCGAACCGCCTGGATATTGAATGGCAGACTCCCGCCGGCGACGTTGAGAGGTACGAGGTAGATTTTGATAATCGGTTAGTGGTGGATGCCGGTTTTGATCATCTGGTCCGCGCCAACTGGGGCCAGGTTACCCGGGGAGAGTCGGTGGAGTTTCGCTTCCTGGGCCCGACACGGGGCGAGCATTATGGGTTTGTACTGGAACCCACCCGCAATAACCAATTGAACTCCGATGTTGTCCTTCGTATTCGCCCCACCAGCCTGGTTCTCCGGTTTCTGGTTGACCCTATCGTGCTGGGGTACAACAAAGAGGGCGCACTGACCGAGTACCTGGGCCTTACCAACATCCGTGAAAACGCAGATGCCAATTTCACCGCGCACATCCGCTACGAGGTGGAACAATACCCGGATTGTGAACTGACGCCCTGAACCCGGCCCGGCCGCCAAACAGATAACCGGCCACGGTGTGGTAAACTCTCGGGCAAAACGTACCGGAGACTCCACCCCCATGATGTTTGTGTCGTTTAACGTCAACAGTATCCGCACCCGTCTGCACCAGCTTGAAGCTGTGATCGAGCAACTGAACCCGGATATCATCGGGCTTCAGGAAACCAAGGTCACTGACCAGGAATTCCCGGTAGATGACATCCGCAAACTCGGCTACCACGTGCACTTTCACGGCCAGAAAACCCATTATGGCGTCGCCCTGCTCTCCCGGGCCGAGCCTGAGTCGGTCCAGAAGGGATACAGCACCGATGACGACGATGCCCAGCGCCGTCTTATAACCGGTCGCTTTACCGTGAACGGAGAGCCGCTGACCGTGATCAACGGCTACTTCCCCCAGGGTGAGAGCCGGGATCATCCGGTGAAATTTCCCGCAAAACAGAAGTTTTACCGGGATCTGATGGCCTACCTGGACGACTTGAAAAGCCAACCTGGCCATGTGATTGTCATGGGCGACATGAACATCTCGCCCACAGACAAAGACATCGGCATTGGCGCGGATAACGCCAAGCGCTGGCTGCGCACCGGGAAATGCAGTTTTCTGCCAGAGGAACGGGAATGGCTTGCCCAGGTTGAAAGCCGGGGCTATACCGACGTCTTCCGGTACCTTCACCCGAACGAGGCCGATACCTTCAGCTGGTTTGACTACCGAAGCAAAGGTTTTGAACGGGACCCTAAACGGGGCCTGCGAATTGACCTGATTATGGCCAGCGACAGCCTGCTGCCCAAAGCCACAGAGGCCGGCGTATCCTATGATATCCGAGGTATGGAACGGCCATCAGACCACTGCCCGGTATGGGCGCGGTTTGACCTCTGAGGAATCGATTCAGCGATTATGAAAAAAATCAAAACCAGGGACAGGATTCTCGGCACCAGCCTGGCGCTGTTCAACAGCCTGGGCGAGCCGAATGTCACCACCCTGCTGATCTCCGATGAGCTGGACATCAGCCCGGGCAATCTCTATTACCACTTCAAAAGTAAGAGCGACATTGTCGACGAGCTGTTCCAGAGCTTTGAAGCAGAAATGGTGGACTTACTCGCGGTGCCGGACGACGCCGATATTTCACTGGACCAGTTCAGCTTTTTCCTGCATTTGCTGTTTGAGGCTGTCGCCCGATATCGTTTTCTGTATCAGGATCTGGTGAACGTGCTGTCTCGCTACAGCCAGCTGCAAGTGCGGTTTAAACGGATTCTGGCGAAGAAAAAAAATGCGTTTCGGGTTTTGTGTGAGAGCTTTCAAAGCCAAGGGGTCATGACCATCAGTGAAGACGAGCTGCTCTCACTGTGCGAACAGCTCACCCTGACGGCCTGTTATTGGAGCAGCTTTGACACGCTGTCCCATCTGGATGACCGGGAATCGGTAGATCCGGGCAAGGGAGTGTATCAAATGCTGCACCTGATCCTTCCGTACCTGGCGGAACAGGAGCAACAGGAGATTCAGCTGACCAGCCGCAGCTACCTTTGAGGGTTATTCTTCTTCATCCGAGGCTGGTGAATCACCCCGCAATCTGGCCAATTCGCTTTCCAGCGCTTCAATCCTGCGCTCCATCGCTTCAATTTCCTCGCGCCGGTGAATACCAAGGCGACGCAAAGCACCGGATACGCGCTGGTCGAACATGTGCTCAAGCTTGTCCCAGGTTCCGGTCGCCTTTTCCTTAACCTCACCAACGCGACCCTCTACGGTCTTGATCTGCTTTTCCACCACGCCCCGGGTCCTGGTTTCCAGCTGCTCACCCTCCTGCACCAGGCGCTCAAAAAACTTACCCGCATCTTCCTCGGCCTTGGTGTATGCACCCAGACCCGCAAGCCAGATCTGGCGGGCGGAATCCTTGATTTTGTCCGCCAGCTGCGGATCATTTTCCGGGTTTTTATCGTCGTGGTCTGACATGAATACCTCTTGGCAACAAAGCGGGAACGGTCTGGCCCCATTGTATTACAGCCAAACGGGGATTTCAGTGGTCATTCACACCTCCCTGAAACCCGCATAACGAAGGGGCGCAGTATAAACACCCAAGGCATATGAAAAAATGTTTTCAAACGAAAGCCGCTCTCACTTGAACTGCTCACATTATGGTCAATACTTCCCGTTACCGGCATCCCAGTTGATGTCGGTTTGTCTGGAAGTCTTTCATGGATACTACTCGCACGCCTCTGCCCGGCATTCCTTGCCGGGCTTTTTTTTTGGTATTATCGCCCATACTTATAAGCTTATTCCTCAAAGCGAAACCTGGAGCACGTAAATGATTGAGATTGCCTGGAGCCAGTTTACCCCTGGCACTGCACTAACTGGCGGTATTCTGATTGGGCTGGCCGCCGCCAGCTTCCTGCTTCTGAACGGCCGCATTGCCGGCATCAGCGGCATACTCGGCGGTTTGCTTACCCCCACCAGAAGCGACATTCTGTGGCGAATTGCCTTTCTTGCCGGGCTGATTGGGGCACCAGCGATTTGGACACTGGCAGGCCAGTTACCACCTATCGAAATCAACGCCGGTTACCCTGCCCTGATTGCCGCCGGCCTGCTGGTGGGCATTGGAACACGCTATGGGTCTGGCTGTACCAGCGGTCATGGGGTTTGCGGTTTGTCCCGGCTGTCTGTTCGTTCCCTGGTGGCCACCCTCAGCTTTATGGGCATGGGGTTCGTGACCGTTTATGTTATCCGTCACCTGATTGGAGCCTGAAGCTATGAAATATCATATTGCTTCCCTGTTTGCCGGCCTGATTTTTGGCCTTGGTTTGATTGTTTCCGGTATGGCCAACCCGGAAAAAGTCCTCGGATTTCTGGATATCGCCGGTGCCTGGGACCCATCCCTGGCCTTTGTCATGGGCGGTGCGGTTATTGTTGGGCTGGTAGCCTTCACCATCGCCCGCAGACGCACATTGTCATTCCTGGGCTTCAACATAAAGCTCCCCACCAACACCCAGATCGATAAACGGCTGATCGTCGGTAGTATGATGTTTGGGGTCGGCTGGGGTATTGCGGGATTCTGCCCGGGGCCGGCTTTGGTTGCCTTTGGTGCGGGCGAAATCAAAGCTGTGGTCTTTGTTGCATCGATGGTCACAGGTATGATTCTGTTTGAAATTGCTGAGCGTATGCGGGCATCATCCGGTCATAATGCCTAACCCCTGAGCAACACGACCCGATCACAGCATTGTGCCGGGCCCCAAGGGGCCCGTCTTTAAATCCCCGGCCATCAACCATTGGAGCCCTAAGTGGATATCAGAAAGATTGATGAAACCCTATCGGTAGCCCCCCAGATTTCGGTTCAGGATGTTGCCGAAATTGCCCGACTCGGCTTCCGGACCCTGGTTGCAAATCGCCCGGACCGTGAAGAGCCCGGCCAACCCGCCATGGCGGACATCGAAGCGGCAGCGCGGGAACATGGTCTGGAGTGGGTATTCCTCCCGGTGGAGTCTGGCAATATCACCGACGAGGACGTTGACCAGTTTGCGCCGATGATCCGGAATGCCGATAAACCCGTACTGGCCTTCTGTCGCTCTGGAACCCGCTGCACCGTGCTGTGGGCCCTGAGCGCCGCACGGGAAACCCAGCCGGAGGAGATTCTGTCCAAAGCTCATCGCGCGGGATATGACATCACGGGCCTTATACCGCGATTGGCACAGCAGGCTGGCAAGCATTAACCCACCACCATCGGATAGCATCAATGCCATATAAAGGGACGGATCAGTTCAGCCATAACGAGCCCGAACGCCTGGGGGTACTTGTGACCAACCTTGGCACACCAGACGCCCCCACCACACCAGCACTGAGAAAGTATCTTGCCGAGTTCCTGTGGGACCCAAGGGTGGTGGAAGTACCACGCCCCATCTGGTGGTTGATCCTCCATGGCATCATCCTGAGAATCCGGCCAAGAAAAAGCGCCCAGGCCTATGCCAGTGTCTGGCAACCGGAGGGCTCTCCCCTGCTGATACACACCGCCAAACAGGCGGAAGGCATTCGGGAAGCGCTGAAGAAAAAGTATGGCAGCAACGTGGTGGTGGGTTTTGCCATGCGCTACGGCAACCCGTCAATTTCCCGGGTATTGGAAGACATGCAGCAACAAGGTGTTCGCAAGCTGCTTGTCCTGCCGCTGTACCCCCAGTATTCGGCATCCACCACTGCGTCTACCTTTGATGCCATCGCCGCCGACTTTACCCGCCGCCGCTGGCTGCCGGATTTCCGGTTTGTGTCTCACTATCACGACTACCCGCCCTACATTGAGGCCATGGCACGCCATATTGAGGCGCACTGGGCCAATCATGGCCGGCACGAAAAACTCATCCTGTCGTACCATGGCGTCCCCCTCAAATACCTGCTCAAGGGCGATCCTTATCACTGTGAATGCCATAAAACCTCACGCTTGCTGGCCGAACGGCTTGGCCTTGGCCAGGACGACTACTTGACGACCTTCCAATCGCGCTTTGGGCGGGAAGAATGGCTGCAACCCTACACCGACGAAACCCTTAAATCCCTACCGGAAAAAGGTGTAAAATCTGTAGATGTCTTCTGCCCGGGGTTCTCTTCGGACTGCCTCGAAACCATCGAGGAAATCAACGAAGAAAACCGGGAATACTTCATGGAGTCCGGGGGTGAAGCCTTTGGCTACATCCCTTGCCTGAACGCCACACCCGGCCATATCGACGCATTGGTGCAACTGGTGGAAGACAACCTGAAAGGGTGGGCCGTGCCTGACAACAGCCCGGACAATCTGGCTGCCAGGCAGAAATGCGCAGAAGCCCGGAAACAGGCGACGTTTCCCGGCCGTGCGGATATCTGAGACGACCGGTACGCTATGAAACTGAATTGCGATCTCGGCGAGAGTTACGGCGCCTGGCAGATGGGCCAGGACGATCTGGTCATGCCCCTGATCGACATGGCTAATGTGGCCTGCGGGTTCCACGCCGCAGATCCCATGGTCATCCGCAACACGCTGGCGCTGGCATCGCGTTACCACGTGGAGATTGGCGCTCACCCTTCGTACCACGACCTCAGCGGATTTGGCCGGCGGTCTATCCACCACACCCCGGAAGAAATCGAAGCCCTTCTGCTTTATCAGTTGGGCGCCCTGGAGGGCATGTGTCGTAAAGAAGGTTTAAGCCTGAGTTACGTGAAACCCCACGGCGCCTTGAACAACGACATGATGCGGGACCCAACCCTGTTGCACGCGGTCATGGTTGCCACCCGAACCTTCCGGCAGGATCTGCCCCTGATGATTCCGGTCACCCGGAAATACCGGGAGCATCAGCAAATGGCCGCCGATGTCGGCGTTCCCCTGCTGCTGGAAGCCTTTGCCGACCGAGCCTACGACGACGAAGGCCAACTGGTGTCCAGACGCCAGGCTGGGGCGGTGCACGAAGACCCTGAAATCATTGTGCGCCAGGCCCGGTACTTTGCCGAAAAAGGTGGCGTATTCAGTGCCACCGGTAACTGGCTTGAACTTCCTGCAGACAGCCTGTGCGTTCATGGCGACAACGACGCCGCGCTTGAGGCGATCAAGGCCATCCGCAAGGCTCTTGGCAAACCCGGGCAATGATTGAAGCGGTTTCGGAAGATACCATCCTGATCACCCTGGCCGAGGCCATCGACGAGAGCCTACCTGCCCGCATCGCCGGACTTGCCGACAACATTCGCAGTGCCTGTCTCCCCTGGTTAGTCGATATAGTTCCCTCATACACCACGCTGATGGTGGTCTACGATCCATTGAAGATCGACTTTCGGCAGGCTGTGTCTAAGCTAAGGCCACTGGTTACCCTCGAAAACACCTGTAAGCGCGCGCCGGATGTGAAGGGCCGACTGGTTGAGCTGCCGGTTTACTACAGCACCGAGACCGGGCCTGACCTGCAATGGCTGGCCTCAGAGTGCGGCCTGGAGTGCGAGGACATCATCCGCAAACACAGCGCCGTTGAGTACCGGGTCCATGCCCTTGGGTTTGCTCCCGGATTTGCCTTTATGGGGCAAGTGGACCCCACCATCGCCGCGCCCCGAAAGACCAGCCCCCGAAAACGGGTGCCCGCTGGCAGTGTTGGCATAGCCAACCGGCAGACCGCCGTATACCCGCAGGCGTCCCCTGGCGGCTGGCAATTGATTGGCCGGTGCCCGACACCCTTGTTCGACCAAACCAGCCTGTCACTGCTCAGGGTCGGCGACCGGGTGAGATTCAAAGCCATAAGCCGGGAGGCGTTTCTGGCCGCGGGCGGGGAGCTGACCCCATGAGCTTTCTGGAAGTCGTCCGCCCCGGCGTACAAAGCACCATTCAAGACAGTGGTCGTCGGGGTTGTCGCCACCATGGCCTGGCGGCGGGCGGTGCGCTTGACCTGATCAGCTATACCTGGGCCAACAAGCTGCTGGACAACCCTCGCAATGCGGCCTGTCTGGAGATAGTGCTGGGTGGATTTCGCGCCATTGCCCATGGTGCGCTTCAGGTAGCCCTCACCGGCGCCAGAACACGCGTAACGGTGAACGGGCAAACGGTTGAGTCGTGGCAAACCCTGAACCTCAACGATGGTGACGAACTAACGATTGACCACTCAACGCACCATCGGCTTGTCTACCTGGCCGTGGTGGGTGGGTTGGATGCGCCGGAACAATTCGGGAGCCATTCGGTGGTTGTTCGGGAAAAGCTCGAGGGCCAGGGCCCGGTGCAGGCAGGAGACCGATTGATGCCGTTGCAGCCAAAACGGCAAGTGCCAGAGCGGAAAGTACCAGATCACCAGCGTCCCGACCTTGATGCAGAAACGGTTATCCGGCTGATTCCGGGCTATCAATACCCTCAGTTTCAGCGAGCGGATATCATCCGGCTAACAACCAGCCGCTATACAGTTGGCGACCAATCCGACCGCATGGGCTTTCGACTCCAGGGAACGCCCCTGAGCTCCCCGCCCCCCGGAATTATTTCCGAAGGCATCGCCCTTGGAGCCGTCCAGATTCCCGGTGATGGTCAACCTATCGTCTTGCTGAACGATTGCCAGACCATTGGTGGCTACCCTAAGCCCGGCGTCGTTCCCACCGTGGATTGCGGCCTTCTGGCCCAACAACTGCCTGGTGCCAGCGTCCGGTTTGAATTGTGTGACCTGGCTACGGCGCAGAATCAGCGTCGCCTTTTTGAGCTTCATTACCAGAACACTCGCTGGTGTCAGACCGGCCAGGAACTTGAGTGGCTCTGATACCACCGGCATGGTCCAGGTCGGGAACATCCTGGCAAAAGGTGCATTCCGCGGTATCCACTGCAGCACCGCCCGTTTCAACGTAACGCACCCGGTGGCTAGCGCTCCCACGATTGGCAGAGACGGCAAAGCGCCGGTTCTTTCGATCCTGCTCGGTTTCCGGAATCTGGCTCTGATCCTGATCCATTAAAGCACCTGCTCACAACGGGCATTCGATTTCACACCAGTGTACTGGATTCGCAAAGAAGTTTAATACGCAGGAAGTTACGTAGTCTGTCGAAGGTATCGATTGGGGAGTATAGAGACCGGTGTCAGGAAGAAAAATGGCGGTGGGCCAGGGATTCGAACCCCGGGACGGCTATTAACCGTCGGCGGTTTTCAAGACCGCTGCATTCAGCCACTCTGCCAGCCCACCGTCTTACCGAAAAAACGCCAGAAGGCGTATTTCCGTTGCTGCCGTTGCGACAGCGGGTGGAATGATACCGGATTTGCCATTACTGTCAACGCCTTGAAGAAAAAACGTTGGAAATTCCACTGGTTCTGGTCACGGTGCGAGCAAGATTACACCAGTTTAATGGAATCCATTGGGGCATTTTCTGTCGTAAATGATTGAAAGTTGCGGATTCGACATTATCATGGGACTCAGTATCCAGTTGCAATAAACGGAGATGACAATGGAAGACAGACGTTTCGGCGTTCAGAACAACCAGGCTGCCTACCCGCAGTCCGGTCAAGCCACCGGCGTAACAGCGGGCATTGATGAAGATGCGCTGAAGGTACTGCGCAACACCTACATGCTGCTGGGCATGACCCTGGCCTTCTCGGCCCTGACTGCGTTCCTGAACATGAACGGCACGCACCCGGGCTTCCTGATCACCATCGTTGGCTATATTGGCCTGCTGTTCGCGACCTATAAGCTCAAGAACAGCCCCTGGGGCATCGTAACCACCTTCGCCCTGACCGGCTTCATGGGGTACACCTTGGGCCCGATCATCGGCGCGTTCGTTGCCGCGGGTGCCTCTCAGATTGTCGCCCAGGCACTGACCCTGACAGCCGTAGCCTTTGTTGGTCTGTCAGCCACCGCGCTGATCACCAAGAAAGACTTCAGCTTTATGTCCAGCTTCCTGACGGCCGGTGCGTTCGTGCTGATCGGTGCCATGCTGCTGGCCTTCTTCATGCAGAGCTCTGCCCTGCATCTGGCGGTATCCGCTGGCTTCACCATTTTCGCCTCCATCATGATCCTGTTTGAAACCAGCCGGATCATCAAAGGCGGCGAGCGTAACTACGTGATCGCAACCGTTGGCCTGTACGTGGCCATCTACAACCTGTTTGTCAGCCTGCTGCACCTGCTGGCGGCATTCAGCGGCGACGATTAATTCGCCAGAGCAACGCGTTGAACAGGAACCCCGGCCTTTGCCGGGGTTCTTGCTTTCGGTAAACTGAAATCCGATCCATTCCTGACCGGCAACCTATCGTTATGTCCCCTGGCCTTTCTTACACCCTGGTTATTACCGGCGCTCCCTGGTCTAGCCAGGCACCACAAACAGCACTGGCATTCGCACAGGAGCTGATTGCAGCCGGCCACCACATCGACCGGATGTTTCTTTATGGCGAGGGCGTACACCTAGCTTCAGCCCTGAGTACGCCCCCCTCCGATGAACCCGACTGGCCAGGCCAGTGGGCAGATTTCCTTGCTGACAACCAGACGCCTGGGGTCGCCTGCATTGCCTCGGCCTTGCGCCGGGGAATCGTCGACCAGGGCGAACAGGCAAGGTATGAACTCAGCGCCAACAACCTTCGTCAGCCTTACCAGATAGCGGGCTTGGGGGAATGGGTGGAAGGCAACCTGAAGTCTGACCGTGTGATCTACTTTCATGGGAGCCACTAAGATGACCACCTTGATTGTGATTGATCAGGCTCCGTATGGCTCCTGGTCCGGTCGCGAAGCGCTGGATATGGTGTTTTCCCTGGCAGCCTTCGATCAACCAGCGGCATTGCTCTTTATCGGCGCTGGTGTTAACTGGCTGCGCAAATCCCAGGATGCCGGAGGCATCGGCCAGAAAACGGTTGAAAAGAACCTTGCTGCGGCACCGGTGTTCGGAGTCGAACAGATTCTCGCGGAACAATCCGCCTGCGAGCGTTTTCGGCTTGGTGAGGAAGACAGGCTGAATGGCGTGGAACTGATTCCATCGGTCAGAGACGCCCTTGATCGCTTTGAACGCATCGTTTTTGCAGGCTAAGGATGACGGAATGACACAGGAACAAACGATTCAGGCGACACTTCATATCCTGAACAAATCACCCAGTCACCCAAGGTTCGCAACCTGTCTGGCAGCCCTTCACGAAGGAGACACGCTGGCACTGGCGGAAAATGCGGTACTGGCGGTAACAGACAGCACTGCTGGCCTCCCCCGAAATTGTGTTGCCCTTGGCGCAGACCTTGAGGCCAGAGGCCTGGCAGGCAACCCCAAGGTACAAATCATCAGCTATGGCGATCTGGTGCGCCTGACCGCCGAACATTCACGTACGGTGAGCTGGTAATACAATGACGACTTTGCCGTTACGCAACAACGAGGGTTTTCTGGAAGACGCTGGCAGCTGGACCCCTGAGGTAGCACAAGAGATTGCCGCCGAGGACAGCATACAGCTAAATGAAAATCACTGGGAGATCATAGATTTCCTGAGGGAATTCTACAAACAACATGAAATGTCTCCGCCGTCAAACCGGTTATTTGTGAAGGCGGTGAAAGAAGCGTTCGGGGACGACAAGGGCAACAGTATCTACCTGATGCAGTTGTTCCCAGGCACACCCGCCAAAACCGCCTGCCGAATTGCCGGGCTACCCAGGCCAACCAACTGCCTTTGATCAGCGATCGCCCTGCCCTGGTGGCCGGCTACCACTGCTGGATTGGGATTTCTGCATTTCGGCAGTCGAGCCCAGAAAGCTGCTGAGCCCGTTCTCGAACAGATTGGAGCCAAACTTCAGGAATTGCTTGGTCGACTCCTTGGTCGCGCCTTCCCATGCATTTTGCGGGAGCTGCCGGACGGCATCGGCGACGCCTTTATTGACGCCCTTGGCCACCTTGGGCTCGATCTGGTCAGCGGCTTCCACCAACTCCCGCATGCGTTCAGCCAGCCAGGGCCGAACTACGAGGTACCAGAACGCAAACAGAACAGCCGCCACCGTACCAGCGGTCAACAGCACCTGAACAATCATCAAAACCCACACAGACATTACCTGTCTCCCTTGTTAGCCACCCAGTGGCGGCATCGGCAGCTGGTTCATCGCGATAAACTGAATCAGGCCGGCCACTGCGCCGAACAACCCCCCAACAAACATCAGCTGGAGCTCTTCTTCTCTGAACGCCGGCCGCAATATGTCCTGGAACTCCTCCGGACGGAGCGATTTCATCTGGCCCGCCAGCACACCGGCCACAATGGGTGCCCGCTCCTTGTTAAAATCGGGATCGTTGAACACATCCCGGGTGGCGATCACCGCCTTCTGGTTCATCACCCGCTTGAGATCAGTGTAGCCGGTCATACCGACCGTCACCTGCGCCGCCAGCTTCATAACCATGGAGTTATCGAGCATTGGCCGCAGATGCTTCTGGATGATAGCTCGGGTTCTTGCTCCGTGCTGGCCATTGATCATGGCGTCCGCCACCTTCTCAACGGTGATCAGCTCCTCGGCCACCAGACGTGCCCAGGTATCACTGATCTGCTCCTGACGGCGCAGAAACAACCCCTGAATCCGCCAAAACAGAACCCGGCGAGGGCGAAGCGGTGCAAAAATCAGATTAATGGCGATCCAGTTGGTGATAAAGCCAATGGCAAAACCACCGACCGGCAGCAGCCATGGCTCCGGATAGGCCAGCCACAGCGGCGCCAGGATGGCACCCAGCAAACCGCCAATGATGGCACCACGGTTAATGACCGATTGCAATTCAACGGAACCGGCTTCCCGGAAAATGCGATTCATCAGGTCAGGATGATTCTGCAGTTCGCGGCTGAGCAGTGCTTTCAGATCCACCAGCTCATTCAGGTCGTCACCGAAATCCTCAACCAGCTCTTCAATCCTGTCCGGCAGCTGCTGCCTGGCCCATTGGTAGATCCTGGCGCGAACAAACAGCGGCAGGTTATCCCACAACACCGGCTGCACTTCGTACATGACTTCGTCGATGTATTCATCCATCCGTGGTGAAACCTGTGCCACCACCTGTTGAACAATGCGCTGGGGCTCCAGCTTTTGATAGACGGTATTCAGATCACCAAACTGCTGCAGCGTCCGGTCGATACAGATGTGCGCCATCTTCTCGGCTTTACGGGGGATAACACCCTGCCAACCAATAACGCCAATGCCGATGAAACGCACCGGGTGAAATGACATCTGTATCGCAAGCCAGTTGGTAAACCAGCCGACGACAGCAGCCATCACAGGTACGGATAAGAGAGCAAGGTCGAGCAAGTGTTACCCCGGTTTCAAGTCTGGCGGCAATGGCGCCGCTGATATCACTGTTTTTTATGGCACGGTACAGCAACCGTGCACGGTTCTGTTAATCAACAGGATAATGGAGTATTGCAGATATCAGGACATTGGCCGTGTAGCCACGAAAGACAGGCATCTGCGGCAGCCGCCGCGGTGAACGACGGCCTGGCAGAGGTAATGCAGAAATTACTGATAGTAGGCGTTTTCAGTGTTCGAGTGGTCGGTCACATCACGAACCGCAGTGATCTCCGGAACCCGCTCCTTGAGGGTTTTCTCAACACCTTGCTTGAGGGTCAGGCTGACGGCGGAACAGCCCTGGCAACCGCCACCGAAACGCAGCACTGCCACCGACTCCTCAACGATCTCCACCAGCGATACATCACCGCCGTGGGCCGCCAGATTGGGGTTGATCTCAGACGCCAGCACGTAGTTCACCCGCTCAGGAAGGGGGGCGTCATCAGACACCTGGGGCACTTTGGCGTTCGGCGCCTTGATGGTCAACTGGCCGCCCATCTGGTCTTTGGAGTAGTCCACGTAGGCATCTTCCAGAAACGGTACCGAGTTATGGTCCAGGAACAGGGTGAATTTCTGCAGATCAACCTGCTCGTCTGTAGGGACGACTTCGTTTGGCGGGCAATAGGCCAGACAGGTCTCGGCATTGCGGGTACCCGGCTGGGTGACGAAAATACGAACGCCCATGCCCTCGACATCCTGCTTTTCAATCAGTTGCGCAAGATAATCCCTTGCGGAATCAGTGACAGTTACCAAAGCCATGCTTCCTACCTGTTTTCAAATGTAGTCTCTATTTTAGGAGAGTTCGCAGGAACTTAAAAGACCAAGTAAAATAGTCGGGCTTTAACAGGATAATGAATTGCACGTATAACCTCCCGCCAGGAACTTTGTGGTCAGTGCTTGATAATGATCATCTGTATTAAGACGTATACGTACAATTTTGCTATGATCCCGCGCCGTCCGAACAAACACGACGTTATTAATGACCCCGGAAGAATTCCCTATGACCGATCGTACTACCCGCCTGGACCAGCTTCATAAGGCCCTCAAGGAACGCATCATCATCCTCGATGGTGGCATGGGCACCATGATCCAGAACCAGAAGCTGGACGAAGCCGCATTCCGGGGCGACCGATTCAAGGATTTCGACCGGGACGTTCAGGGCAACAACGATCTCCTCAACCTGACCCAGCCGGCCCTGCTCCGCAATATCCACGCAGACTACCTGGATGCCGGCGCAGACATCATCGAAACCAACACTTTCAATTCCACCCGCCTTTCCCAGGCGGACTACGGCATGGAAGATCTGGCCCGTGAATTGAACGTGGAAGCGGCCAGGATCGCTCGGGAAATCGCTGATGAGTTCACCGCCCGCAATCCGGACAAACCACGGTTTGTTGCCGGCGCCGTGGGCCCTACCTCGCGCACCGCCTCCATCTCACCAGACGTCAATAACCCGGGCTACCGGAATGTGGATTTCCAGACCCTGGTGGATAATTACTATGAAGCGGTCTCCGGGCTGGTGGAAGGCGGCTCCGATCTGATCCTGATTGAAACCATTTTCGACACCCTGAACGCCAAGGCCGCCATTTACGCGACCCAGCAGTTCTTTGAGGACAACGGTTTTGAACTGCCGATCATGATCTCCGGCACCATTACCGACGCGTCCGGTCGAACACTGTCGGGCCAGACCACCGAGGCCTTCTACAACTCCATCGCCCATGCGAAACCCATCTCAGTGGGTCTTAACTGCGCCCTGGGTGCGGACGCGTTGCGCCCTTATGTGGAAGAGCTGGCCAACAAGGCAGAAACCTATGTGTCAGCCCACCCCAACGCCGGGCTGCCCAACGAATTTGGCGAATACGACCAGACCCCCGAAGAAATGGCCGACATCATTGAGGGCTTCGCCAAGGACGGGTTCATGAACATCATCGGGGGTTGTTGCGGTTCACGGCCGGATCACATTGAAGCCATTGCCAAGGCGGTATCCAAGTATCCGCCCCGGAAGATTCCCGACCGCCCCAAGGCACTGCGCCTGTCAGGCCTCGAACCCTTTACCGGTGACGAAAACACGCTGTTCATTAACGTGGGCGAACGCACCAATGTGACCGGCTCCAAGCGATTTTTGAGACTGATCAAGGAAGAACAGTACGAGGAAGCGCTGAGCGTGGCCCGGGACCAGGTGGAAAACGGCGCCCAGATCATCGATATCAACATGGACGAGGGCATGCTGGATTCAAGGGAGGTTATGGAGACCTTCCTGAAACTGGTGGCATCCGAACCTGACATTTCCCGCGTGCCGATCATGATCGATTCTTCCAAGTGGGAAGTGATCGAGGCCGGTCTTCGATGCATTCAGGGCAAGGCGGTGGTGAACTCCATCAGCCTCAAAGAAGGCGAGGAAGAGTTCATCAAGCGGGCAAAAGACTGCATGCGCTACGGTGCGGCCGTAGTGGTCATGGCCTTTGACGAAGACGGCCAGGCCGACACCTTCGAGCGTAAAACCGAGATCTGCAAACGCTCTTACGACGTGCTGACCAGTATCGGCTTTAACCCGGCCGACATTATTTTTGATCCGAACATCTTCGCCATCGCCACCGGCATCGAAGAGCACAACAACTATGCGGTGGACTTCATCAATGCCACCCGCTGGATCAGGGAAAACCTGCCCCACGCGTCCATCTCCGGTGGCGTGAGTAACGTCTCGTTTTCTTTCCGCGGTAACGATGCGGTGCGCGAGGCCATTCACTCCGTTTTCCTGTATCACGCGGTCAAGGCCGGCATGAACATGGGCATAGTGAACCCGGGCCAGTTGGTGATCTATGACGAGATCGAGCCAGACCTGAAAGAATTGGTGGAAGACGTCGTCCTGAACCGCCGCGATGACTCAACAGATCGCTTGCTTGAGGCGGCCGAAAAGTTCAAAGGCAAAGGCGGCCAGACCAAAGAAGAAGACCTTGCCTGGCGTGAATGGCCCGTCGAGAAGCGTCTTGAGCATGCCCTGGTGAAAGGCATCACCAGTTACATTATTGACGACACCGAAGCCTGCCGGCAGAACGCCAGCCACCCCATCGAAGTGATCGAAGGCCCGCTGATGGCGGGTATGAATGTGGTCGGCGACCTGTTCGGTGATGGCAAGATGTTCCTGCCCCAGGTGGTCAAGAGCGCCCGGGTAATGAAGCAGGCCGTCGCCCACTTGATCCCGTTCATCGAGGCTGAGAAAACAGAAGACCAGCAGGCCAAGGGCAAGATTCTGATGGCCACCGTGAAGGGCGACGTACACGACATTGGCAAGAACATCGTGGGCGTGGTCTTGCAGTGCAATAACTACGAAGTCATCGACCTAGGCGTGATGGTGCCCTGCGAGAAGATTCTGGACGTTGCGAAAAAAGAGAATGTCGACATTATTGGTCTGAGCGGCCTGATCACACCCTCGCTGGATGAAATGGTCCATGTTGCCCGGGAAATGCAGAGGCTGGATTTCAATATCCCGCTGATGATTGGCGGTGCCACCACCTCCAAAGCCCACACTGCGGTGAAGATCGAGCCCCAGTACAAGAACGACATTGCCCTGTACGTATCCGATGCGTCCCGGTGCGTAAACGTGGCCTCTCAGCTTCTGAGCAAGACCGCAAAGCCCACGCTCGTGGAAGCCGCCCGTACCGAGTACGACGAGATCCGTGAGCGCCGCAAGAACCGTGGCGACCGTACAAAGCTGGTGTCAATGTCAGAAGCACGGGCACGGGCACCGGAACTCGATTTCGAGACTTACCAGCCACCGAAACCAGCCTTCACCGGGGTGCGGGCGTTCAACGATTACGACCTGAACGAACTGGTGGACTACATCGATTGGACGCCGTTTTTCATTTCCTGGGACATTGCCGGCAAATACCCGGCAATCTTCGACGATCCGAAGCGGGGCGAAGCTGCACGCACCCTGTTCGACGACGCCCAGAAACTGCTCAAGAAGATGATCGAAGATAAACGCATCACCGCCAGAGGCGTGATTGGCTTCTGGCCGGCCAACCGTCGCGGAGACGACATTGTCGTTTACACAGACGAGTCCCGCACCGAGGAGCTGACCACCCTGCACCACCTTCGCCAGCAAGACGAAAAAGCGCCCGGCAAACCCATGATGGCCCTGTCTGATTTTGTGGCCCCTGAAGACTCCCACGTGGGTGACTATGTCGGCGGCTTTGCCGTAACCACCGGTATTGGGGTGGACGAACTGACCAAAGAGTTCAAGGATGCCCACGACGATTACAGCGCCATTATGGTCCAGGCCCTGGCAGACCGGCTTGCAGAAGCCTTCGCCGAGCGCATGCACGAACGGGTTCGCAAAGAATTCTGGGGCTATGCAACCGATGAACAGCTGGCCAACGATGACCTGATCAAGGAACGGTACCAGGGCATCCGCCCGGCCCCCGGCTATCCTGCCTGCCCTGACCATACAGAGAAAGCCACCCTGTTCAAACTGCTGGATGCAACGGCCAACACCAGCCTCCAGCTCACCGAACACTTTGCCATGTACCCAACGGCAGCGGTCTCTGGCTGGTACTTTGCCCACCCGGAATCCAAATACTTTGCCGTCGGCAAAATTGGCGTGGACCAGGTTGAAGACTATGCTGAACGAAAAGGGCTGTCCAAAGCAGAAGCTGAGCGCTGGCTGATGCCCAGCCTGGCCTACGATCCGGCCGAATAAATCAGGGTGACTCAATGAACGATATGGCTGACAACAACAATAACAGCAGCAAGAAAAAGCCCGGTTCGCCGGGCGTTCTGAAAATCATGCAAAGTATCCTCGCCGGCGCTTTGGGGGTGCAGTCTGAAAAGCGCCGACAAGAGGATTTTGCCAGCCACAGCCCGGTGCCCTACATCATTGCCGGGCTGCTGTTTGGCGCTGCGTTTGTGGGCGGGCTGATACTGGTGGTAAAGGTGGTGCTGGCAGGCCAGTAGCGCTACTGGCCGGCAACCCACACTACTGCAAAGGCAACAGCCAGCAACACCAGTAACACTGCTGCAACGGCATCGGCCTGGCTATCTGAATCCGCTGTCTTTTTCATAGCTTACTCCTCGGTTATCCAGTCTTGTTGTTGTTTCAGTACCCGGCTTTTATTAAAGCAGGAAATTGATATTCGTCCAGTCCTGCCCGCCGCTGCTGATTTTCCTGCTTATCACCTGAATCGATAATGATATTTTGAAATAATCATTTTAAGAATAAAAACCCAGTGATATCCTCCGCTTCAGGAATAAGGCCCAATGTCATTTTGGCGCCATTCAACAACCGCATTTCAGAAGTTACCAGGCAGGACGTTACCCTATGTACGTTTATGATGAGCACGACCGGCAAATTGCCGCGGAACGTGTCGCACAGTTTCGGGACCAAACCGAGCGGGCCCTCGCGGGCGAGCTGGCGGAAGAAGAGTTTCTTCCACTTCGTCTGCAGAACGGTCTCTACGTTCAGCGTCTTGCACCCATGCTGCGTATCTGTGTGCCCTATGGCATGCTCCGTTCAGACCAGATCCGCCGCCTGGCCCGCATCACCCGTGATTACGACAAGGGTTATGCGCATTTTACAACCCGTACCAACATCCAGCTGAACTGGCCAAACCTGGAAGACGTTCCGGATATCCTGGCCGAACTGGCCGAAGTCGAAATGCATGCCAACCAGACCAGCGGTAACTGCATCCGTAACACCACCACAGACCAGTTCTCCGGTGTTCAGGCCGATGAAATCGCCGACCCTCGCCCTTACTGCGAGATTATCCGGCAGTGGTCTACCTTCCACCCGGAATTCGCTTTCCTTCCTCGCAAATTCAAGGTGGCGGTTAATGCTTCCGAAAAGACGGACCGGGCGGCCATTCAGGTGCACGATATCGGCCTGCAACTGGTCCGGAATGATCAGGGCGATCTGGGCTTCCGCGTACACGTGGGTGGGGGCCTGGGCCGCACGCCCATGGTGGGGCCAGTCATCCGGGAATTCCTGCCGGAACTCGACCTTCTGACTTACCTGGAGGCGGTCCTGCGGGTCTATAACCGTTACGGCCGGCGCGACAACAAGTTCAAGGCACGCATCAAGATTCTTGTGAAGGCACTGACCCCGGAAGGTTTCGCCGAGAAAGTCGAAGCTGAATGGGCACACATCAAAGACTCCCCGACTCGGCTGACCCCGGAAGCGATCCGAAAATTCCAGGGCTATTTCACCGAGCCTGACTACGAGACACTGGAGAACGCCACTGCCCTGCTGAGTGAGCAACGATTTGAGAACCGCGAATTCGACAAGTGGCTGACTCACAACGTCAGCGAGCACAAGAAGCCCGGCTATGCCAGTGTCACCCTGACCCTGAAAAAAACCGGGACCCCGCCGGGTGACGTGACCGATTATCAGCTTGAGCAGATTGCCGACCTGGCGGACCAGTTCAGCTTTGGTGAGGCCCGCGCGACACACGAGCAGAATGTGGTTCTGGCCGATGTTCGCCAGGACCAGCTGTTCGAGCTCTGGCAGCGCCTCGTTCCCTTGGGCTTTGCCACTGCCAACCTGAACACCCTGACCGACGTCATCTGCTGCCCGGGCGGCGATTTCTGCGCCCTGGCCAACGCCAAATCGATTCCCGTTGCTGAGGCTATCCAGCGTCGCTTTGATGATCTGGATTACCTGTACGACCTCGGCCCCATCGACCTCAACATCTCCGGCTGCATGAATGCCTGTGGCCACCACCACGTTGGTAACATTGGCGTGCTGGGCGTTGACAAGAAAGGCGAAGAGTTCTACCAGATCAGTCTCGGTGGCGACTCCCATCATGACGCCGCCATTGGCAAGATTCTGGGGCCCTCGTTTGCAAGGGACCAGATGCCCGAAGTGATTGCCAAGATCATTGATGTATATGTCGACAAACGGAGCGAGGAAGAAACCTTCCTGGATACCTATCGCCGTGTTGGTATTGAACCATTCAAGGAGCGGGTCTATGCCTGATGTAATCGCTGCTGACGGCAGCATCCGTAACGACAGCTGGGTGGTCGTAGAGCGCCCTGCCGAGGGTGAATCCCTCAATGTAGCCGCAGGCCAGCCTGCGCTGATTCCCGCGGATCTGTGGCTTGCAGGCTACGAGCACTACGTAGGCCGGGATGATATCGGAGTCTGGTTCGACAGCCATGACGAGCCCGAAATGCTCGGGGAAAAGGTTAAGGAATTACCGTTGATTGCGGTGAACTTTCCACGCTTTGTGGATGGCCGGGGTTACAGTATCGCCCGCCTGCTGCGGGAAAGGTTTGGCTACCAGGGAGAGCTGAGAGCTATTGGAGATGTACTGCTGGACCAGTTGCAGTTCATGAAACGGTGCGGCTTCGATTCCTACGTGCTGCGGGCCGACAAGGACATCAGCAAGGCAGCTCGCTGCCTGAACTTCTTCAGCCAGGCCTACCAGGCCGCCACCGATACCGACCAGCCCCTGTTCCGTCGCAGGGCTTCCTGAGCGATCACGGGTGGGCGCAGAGCGTTAAACTCTCTGCGCCCGACCCTGACTTACTGAATTTTCTGATTACGGAAAGCACTGAGCACCCGCCAAACGGTATGCTCAAGCGCCGCACTGGTGGCCAGGCCAAGCCGTTCCGGCAGGGTTCTCTTACTCTGGAATGACACCGAGACCACCTCACCCCGATCGCAGGCCTCGATCAGGTATTCGTCCGACGTCTTGATATCGTCAATGAGCTTGACCTCAAGGGCACGCTTGCCAAACCAGATGTCGCCATTGGCCACCGCCTGGATATCCAGCGCAGGGCGCCGCTCGCTGACGTATTCCTTGAACAGACCGTGGGTATCTTCAAGGTCCGCGAGAAATTTCTGCCGGCCCTTTTCGGTGTTCTCTCCAAACACGGTCAGTGTGCGCTTGTGCTCACCGGCGGTCAGCACTTCAAAATCCACATCGTTCTTCTGCAGGAAACGATGGAAGTTCGGCAGCTGGGCAACCACACCAATCGAACCGAGAACTGCAAAGGGCGACGCAATGATCTTGTCGGCAACGCAAGCCATCATGTAACCACCGCTGGCCGCCACCTTGTCTACGCAGGCCGTCAGGGGAACCCCTTTACTGCGAATCCGGTCAAGCTGTGCGGCTGCCAGACCATAGGCGTGCACGAGGCCGCCACCGCTTTCCAGGCGAACCACCACCTCGTCTGTCTCCGGGTTGGCGACACTGAGCACCGCAGAGACCGACCGCCTGAGCGTGTCGGTATCGCTGGCTTTGATGTCGCCATCGAAGTCGATGACATAGATGCGTGGTTTGGAGGCCTTTTCTTCCTCAGCGGTTTTATCCTGTTTGGCCGATTTTTTCTCGGCTTTCTCTTCTTTTTTCTTTTGTTTCTGCCAGGCCTTGTGTTCGGCGTCTGACATCAACCGGGACTGGATGGATTCTTTCAGTTTCCGGTACTGGTCGTTCAGTTTGCGAATTTTGAGCTCGCCCTCTCCTTCATGATCACTCCGGTCCCGCTGGGTGGCGGAGAAAATCACCGAGGCCAGAATGATGGCGGCCACCACGAAGGTCACCACTTTAGCGAGGAAAAGTCCGTATTCGGTCAGAAATTCCAAAATGCAGTCTCCAGACGTCGTTGCAAAGCCATGAGTGTACCCCCTCACAGGGGGCGTGATAAGTCCAAAAGAAAATTAAAACAAGCGTTCGATCAAGCTTGACACAACCGTGTTCTAACCATAAAGTCGGATGGCGAGGTCGGCGCTACCCGGGCTATCAAACAGGCTTCTGAGGCCAGGGATTCCAAGCCGTCACCATGACAAGACAACCACTCAAAAGGGTAAAACAATGTCTGTAGCTCAGGTATTTGAAAAACTCGAACAGAATTTCAACGCAGACGCGGCACAAGGCCTGGATCTGGTGTTCCAGTTCGACATCGAAGATGACAAAACCTACCACCTGGTGATCAACGACGGCACTTGCAAGCTGCACGAAGGCGCGAACGACGATCCTTCCGTTACCCTGATCATGAACTCCGACACCCTGCAGGGTATCGTTTCCGGCGAAACCGACGGCATGCAGGCATTCATGGCTGGTCAGCTGCGCGCCGAAGGCGACATGATGCTGGCAACCAAGCTGGGTGAACTGTTCAAGATGGGCTAAGCCCCGCTTAACAGGCCATAAAAAAACCTGCGCAAGTCGCAGGTTTTTTTTGGTCGCTTCAACGACACCGAAGCCGTTATTACAGCCCGACGTCGCCCAACGACGATTCCGCCAGTTTCAGCAGGTCGCTGTTGCTCTCTTCGCGGCGGCCAATGCTTTCAATGTAGTACTCCAGCGACGTAAGCGCGTCCGCCAGCGCTTCAAGCACCTGAGGTGCCGGCGCTTCCCTCGCATCCAGTAGCTGCTCCTGAATGGATGCCGCTACCCGCGCAATGACACTGGCAGCCTGGGGGTCGTTCACCATCTGCAAACCACCCCAGATACTGCGCAGGGTGCCCGGCAGGTTGGCCAGGTGCAACTTGTCGTAGTCGGATTCGATAAACGCGGTAATAGCACGCTTGGCCAGGGTCAGGGCGCTGCGCGCCTCGTCTGCAACCACCCAGATGGCTTCCTGCAGGTAGACGGACTCGTCCCGCTTGCGTTCACTGCCTGCCAACGCATCGGTCTCCGAGGTAATACCTCGAATGACGATCTGCATGACGGCATCCTCCACCCCCAGCACCGAATCGGCCAGGCGATAGAGTTCGTCCTCTGCCGGCAGGCGCTTCTCCTCCTCCCACTGACGGAGTTTTGTCGCTTCCTCACGGGCAATACCGGCCAGGCGATTGAGATCGAGCATCACCAGGGTGTTCGCCAGGCGCTCGAGGGCGTCAGCGATGGACGCCAGCTCGGCCAGGTCTGGCTCGATACCCCGTTCGATGATGTCCAGCTTATCCTTCAGTTGATTGAGCTCTTCCTGCAGCGCTTCCGACAAGGATTTCAGTACATCCGAACCCGGGCCGTACAGCCGGCGCGAGTGGGCTTCAAGGATAGCATCGGGAAACTCAGAGGGCGCCAGCCGGTAGGCGGAAAGAACGCTCGCCACCTCGGGATTAGCGGACCCGCTGCGGTACAAAAGGTAGACAAGGTCTTTGATGACCGAGTCAGGGGCATCTTTGGTGGTGGCCACTTTGCCAACGTACACCACTTCGCGGGCATACTTCTCTATTCGCATAAGCAGACGTTTGCGGGCTTTATTGAAGCCCATGGCCCGGTCCAGCATGGTGTCTGCAACCACAGACAGCAAGCACCACATCTGGCCCATTGGCGCGCCCTGGCAAAGTCTGGCAAAGCCACGGGAAGCCCTGGCCACCAGCTTTTTGCTGACCACCTCATTACGCTCACGAAGAATGCCAAGCAGAGCGACCTGTAGGGTCAGGCGCATACGCCTGGCGAGAATTTCGTATTCGGCATCGCCGCCTTCAAGCGGCTGAAGCGAAAGCCCGGAGCAGAAATCCGGACGCTCTTTCACATCCACATCAAAGAAACAGGATTCGGGATAGGGTTTCTCGCGCCGCGCCTCGCGTAGATCATTGATCACCGGCAGCAGCAATTCCGGATGGTCTTCCCGTTGCTGGTGGTAATATTCAACGTAGCGACGCAAGATAAACAGGGCGCTGTTGAGGGTCGTCAGCAGAATGTTCTTGTCGTCATTGGCGCCTACGGGCACGTCGTTGGCCAGGTTCACTGCCTCCTGACACAGCAGCGTTCCACCACGCAATTCCACCAGAATGAAGATGCCCCGCAACTGATTGAGATAATCAACACAGTTCTGCAGGTCTTCCCCACTCTCACGATTTTCCTGAAAGCGCTCAAGGCTGGATTCTGCCTGTTTGATGGTCTGTTCGATTTCGCTTTTGACCAAATCAAACGACTGCGATTTCGTCGCCAGAGACGATTGAACCATAAACGCTTCCTGTTACTTTGCGGAGACTACCGCATCCTGTTCGTGAACTAATGCCGGGGGACATGGGGCCGGCGTTTGTTATGGGCCATGCACCCTGCCGGCCAACATTCAGCTCGCAGAAAACTGGCGAACTTATCATTACTTATAACATAAAACTCAAGTACCTCAAGAAAGGCGGAATGTAACAAATGGTACACCCTGACGTGGTTCTCATTCCGATTGCTGTAATTTGCTCCAGACGGTGTGGCCGGCCTGCTTCTCCATCATCGCCAGAAATTCTTCATGGGCCGAGGCCTCGGCGTCATCAGCGCGGATCACAGCCAAAGCCGGTCGGCTGCCAGTCAGGCGGCGGATGCCACCGGCAGTTCCATCATCACCAGCCCCGGCATCCAGGGATAACGCTGTTTGCCCGCCGGTCATCAACAAATAAACGTCAGCCAGAATCTCCGCATCCAGCAACGCGCCGTGCAGTTCCCGGTTACTGTTATCTACTCCGTAGCGTTTGCACAGGGCATCCAGGTTGTTCTTCTGACCCGGATGCTTGGCCCGGGCGATGGCCAGCGAGTCGACGATGCCGCAGTGGTCAGCGGTTTTCCGGACCGGCTTGAGGCGCGCGAACTCGGCGTCCATGAAGCCGACGTCAAAAGCCGCGTTATGTATAACCAGCTCCGCACCCTTGATAAACTCGAAAAATTCGTCGGCAATTTCGGCGAACCTGGGTTTGTCGGTCAGAAACTCATTGGTGATGCCGTGAACGGTGATAGCTTCGGCCTCAACCTCCCGTTCTGGATTGATGTAGACGTGGTAATTGCGGCCCGTCAGCTCACGCTCAATGACTTCAACGCAGCCAATCTCGATAATGCGGTGGCCGTCGTTCGGGTCGATACCCGTGGTTTCGGTATCCAGTACGATCTGTCTCATGTCTCTGTGCTCTCTGTTTCCGTCGTCGCCCACACCACAGGCCGCGTCAGGCGCTGGTCAGTTCGTCAACGCCACGGTTGGCCAGTTCATCCGCAAGCTCGTTGTCGGGGTTACCGGAATGGCCCTTGACCCAGTGCCAGTTCACCTTATGTCGTGCCGTTTCGGTGTCCAACTCTTGCCATAAGTCGGCGTTCTTGACTGGCTTCTTCGCCGAATTCTTCCAGCCGTTTCGCTTCCAGCCCGCCATCCATTCCGTGATGCCCTTGCGGACATACTGGGAGTCTGTATACAGCTCAACCTCACATGCACGGTTCAGGGCCCTCAAACCGCGAATAGCGGCCATAAGCTCCATACGGTTGTTCGTGGTCTGGCGCTCACCACCATGCAGGGTCTTGCAGGCATCTCCGTATCGCAAAACCACACCCCACCCACCGGGACCAGGATTGCCTTTACAGGCACCATCGGTGTACATCACCACCTTGCCAGCCATTTACTCTCCCAATTATTCATTGATTCTCTGTCGCGCCAGCGCTCTGGCTTGAACACCCCCGCGAGGCACCCACCGTGCCGGGCATCGAGATCACTTTGCTCTTGCGCCAGGGCGCCCGCCTGCGGATGGGGGCGTACACACGCTTGCGGGCAAGGATACAGTAATACGCGCCGACCGGCAGGAAATGACCGTTCTCATTCAGGGTACGGTGATTCCTGGTGGTGTAGCCTTCCTTTCTCTGAACCGGCAGGGTGCAAAAATGGGTGCAGGAAGTCTCAAGCTCAAAGCCGAGCAGCTGGAGCCAATCCTCCATCCGTGAACGCATCAGGAAGCGCCCTCCCCAGGGCCCTTGATGATGTCTTGAAAGCAGACGCCTGACACCCCAAAGGCTCAGTGGATTGAATCCAATCAGCGCAATACGCCCCTCGCCCCTCAACACCCGGGCCGATTCCCGTAATACCTCGTGGGGATCCGGGGAGAAATCCGCTGTGTGGTGCAGTATCACCAGATCCATGGAGTCCCCTGGAAACGGCAGTTCGTCAGCATCACACACTGCTACACCATCCGGCATCTGCGGGTGCCAGCCAGGCGTGGTGATGATTTTCTGGACGAAGTCGGCGCCGCTGGCAAGCGGCAGCCTGTGGCTTAGCCCCACCTGCAGTTGCCGGGCCCCGGCCAGGCCTTCGAATGCATGATCAAGTACCCGGCGCTGGCTGGCCAGCAACGATCTGCCAAGCGGAGTCTGGAACCAGCGCTCGAAACTCTCATGCCTTTGTGAGTAGTCCACCGCCCCTGAGGCGCCCAATCTGAATCTCTGCATTAACCGGATTCCCCTGCACCGCCTTTTGTTCCCGGCTCACGAACGACCCTTGGGATAGAAACGGCGTTGGACTATCATAACAGCCACATCCAAAGAGCACATGGGGTCATGCATGTTCGATATCCAGGCCATTCCTGCGTTTTCCGACAACTATATCTGGTGCCTCTGCGACCGGTCATCCGGCAAAGCGCTGGTGGTAGACCCTGGGCAGGCCCAGCCGGTGGAAGACTACCTGGAAAGTCAGCAGCTGGTTCTGGATACCATACTGGTCACCCACCACCACCCCGACCACACCGGCGGCATCGCCAGCCTGGCAAAGACCTTTCCGGATGTTCGCATAACGGGCCCGGAGGATTCCCCCTTCAAGGGCACCACCAACCCGATCCATCCCGGTGACGAAGTGGTCTGGCAAGGCCTGACCTTCGAGGTCATGGCGGTACCGGGCCACACTCTCGACCATGTTGCCTACTACTCGGAAACTGAGATTAATGATCGCCCTGTGCTGTTCTGCGGCGACACGCTCTTCGTTTGCGGCTGCGGGAGGCTGTTCGAGGGCAAACCCGAGCAGATGCGACAGTCTCTCGAGTCGTTGCGCGCCCTGCCCGATCAGACCGGGGTTTACTGTGCACACGAATACACCCTGGCCAATCTCAGGTTTGCCCGCAGCTGGTTGCCAGACGACAAAGCCCTCGAGCAGTTTGAGCAGGACTGTCAGGCCAGGAGGAACCGTGGTGAGCCGACCGTACCCTCCAGTATTGGCGCAGAAAAAACCCTGAACCCGTTTATGCGCTGGGACCAGCCGGAAGTGATCGAAAGTGCCCGGCAATATGCTGCAAGGCAGGGTTTGCCATGCGATTCAGCGGATGCGGTGTTCGCGGCCATTCGACACGGCAAGGACCATTTCTGAGCTGTTAATGGTTGAGTTCTTAACATTTCTTCTCACAGCCGTAACATCAGCCGTATTGACCCCCGGAAAAGGGCTCCCATAGAATCCAAGCCTGTTTGTTACCGTAACTCATTAATGTGCCGGGTTTCTGTCCATACCCGGCCAATACCCGGAAGCTGTGTTTATGTCGGTGAAACGATTGTCTTACGTGCTGATTGCCAGCACCCTCCTCTCAGGCTGCAGCACCAGTCAGGTTCTTGAAAACTGGCACACACCGTCAGCCTGGTTTGGTGAAGACAACCACACCGCAGACAGCAACCCCCTGGATTCTGACGAAGTCGTGGTTGCGCAGGGCGACGAGGGTCTAAAGAAATCGGTTGCGTCCGGAAACGGTGACCAGGCCAGCGATGCACCGCTGGACGACGCCATCGCCCCCGAACTGCGCAAGCAAGCCAGGGAAGCACGGGAGAAGCTGGATAACCCCCGTAGCAGCCAGGACGTTGCCACTTCGGAGTCCGATTTATGGGACCGGCTTCGGGCCGGATTCCAGATGGACCACTCCGTTGACAACGCCCGGGTTCAGGCACAGCTGGACTGGTATGCCCGCCACCCCCGCTACATTGACCGGGTGGTTGAACGTGGCTCCCGATACCTCTACCACATCCTGGAAGAAACCGAAAAGCGGGGTCTACCCAACGAACTTGCACTGCTACCCATTGTTGAAAGTGCCTTTGACCCCTTCGCCTATTCACACGGGCGGGCTGCGGGCTTGTGGCAGTTCATCCCGTCAACCGGCAAGTATTTCGGATTGACTCAAAGCTGGTGGCACGATGACCGCCGGGACGTGATTGCGGCAACCGATGCAGCCCTTACCTACCTTGACCGCCTGGCCAACCGGTTTGATGGCGACTACACCCTGGCCCTGGCTGCCTACAACGCAGGTGGCGGCACAGTATCCAGCTCCATTCGCCGTAACCGCAACGCCGGTAAGTCCACAGACTACTGGTCGCTCAGCCTGCCCACCGAGACCCGACACTACGTACCCAAACTGATCGCGCTGGCAAAGATCTTTGACGACCCTCAAGCCTATGGCATTGAACTGCCGGCCCTGAAGAACGAGCCATTTTTCGAGGTCGTCGACACCGGCTCTCAGCTCGACCTCGCCCAGGCGGCTGAGCTTGCCGGTATCGAAATCAACGAAATCTATCTGCTGAACCCCTCCTACAATCGCTGGGCCACCAACCCGGATGGGCCTCATCGGTTGCTGGTTCCGGTTGAGAAAGCCGACGGTTTCCGGACCGCACTTGCCAGGTTCCCAAACGAACAGCGGGTGTCCTGGCAAAACTACCGGGTGCAGAAAGGCGATAGCCTGAACACCATTGCCCGGAAGTTTTCGACAACACCGTCCGTCATCCAGCAGGTTAACAAGCTGAACAGCGATCTCATCCGCATCGGCCAGCAGCTACTGATCCCCTCGGCCACCAAGGGTTCGGAAACCTACGCCTTGAGTCAGAACCAGAGGCTTCAACGCACACAGGAGCGGCAACGGGATGGCAACAAGGTTAATTACACGGTCCGCCGTGGCGATACCTTCTGGGACATCGCCCGGGAACATCGGGTTTCGGTACGGGAAGTGGCGGCCTGGAACGGTATGGCGCCGGGCGACCCGCTGATCCCAGGCAAACAACTGGTGATCTGGTCTAAAACCGCACAACCCACCAAGAATGTTGCCAGTAGCCAGCGGGACAGCGCCATGGTTCGCAAGGTGGGATATCGCGTGCGCCAGGGTGACTCGCTGTCTGCCATTGCAAGCCGCTTCTCGGTGAATGTGCGGGATATCGCATCATGGAACGATCTTAATACCAACCGTTATCTGCAACCCGGCCAAAGTCTGGTACTCTACGTGGACATAAGAAACAGCCCATAACGTGCGAGAGCCATGACAAAAACACGGAAAGCACCTCATCTGACCCTGCCTGGACTGATCACATCCCTGGCCTTGATGGCCACTCCGTTTTTTTCCTTTGCTGACGATCACCATGAAAACGGGCTAGGAGTCTGCGCGGCAGAAGTGTTTTGAGCAAGTGCCTCCGCCGCGCCGAATCACGGTTGTGCCCGAGAGTATAGGCGCAGTATCCAACCGGATAGAGTCAC
>NZ_LOCO01000016.1:0-95433 GCF_001574445.1 Marinobacter excellens LAMA 842 | reverse complement strand
TTCGGAATAACGTGGCATGAATGCTCCCATGCCGCCCCAGCTAGTGGAATTCAGGCGAAATCGCCAACTGGACAACTAGGCTGACAGAGGGGGGGAGCGAGAGATCTGTGGGTATTGGCTGTCCCAGCGCTCTCCAAAGGCCTCCAGTGCCTGCCGGGCCTCATGTTCCGTGGCGGACTGATAGATCTGCTTCAGATCGGCCGTCACAGCCTTGTAGTCCTTCCAGGACACGTAGCGCAGCGAATTACGAACCATGTGCACGATGCACAGTTGCACCTTGGTTTGGGGGTACTCAGCGGCAATGGCATCCGGGAACCCTTTGAGGCCGTCCACACAGGCGATCAGGATGTCCTCCAAACCGCGGTTCTTCAGTTCCGTCAGTACCGATAGCCAGAACTTCGCACCCTCGGTCTCGGCCAGCCAGAGGCCCAGCAACTCTTTCTGGCCCTCCATGTTGATACCCAGGGCCAGGTATAGGGACTTGTTGATCACCCTCTTGTCCTGACGAATTTTCAGAACGATGCAGTCCAGATAGACGATGGGGTAGATCGGATCAACAGGGCGATTCTGCCACTCGTGAACCTGATCGATCACACGCTCCGTCACCTTGGACACCAGAGTCGCCGAGATGTCGGCGTCGTACATTTCCTTGAAGGCGTCTACGATGTCTCGGGTGCTCAGGCCCTTGGCGTAAAGCGCCAGGATCTGGTCATCCATCTGAGTCAGGCGGGACTGGCCTTTACGGACGAACTGAGGCTCGAAGGAACCGTCCCGGTCACGGGGAGCCTGTATCGGTACTTCGCCGTGTTGGCCCTTCAGGCGCTTGGCAGAATAGCCGTTACGGCTGTTGCCGGTGCCACGGCCTTCAAGAGCGTGCTTCTCGTATCCAAGATGCTCATCCAGTTCGGCGTTGAGTGCGGTCTCGACGGTGAGCTTGACCAGCTGCTGTGTGAGGGCTCCGAGATCTTTTTCAGACTTGATGTCTTTGGCCAGCTCGGCGGCCATGGCTTTGAGTTTTTCTTGGTCCAATTGCGTACCCACGATGGTATCCTTTTGAAAAGATTACTCAGTCGTGGGCAGTTACACAATTTGGTTTACAGCCTCTTGTGAAGGAATCATGGCTCATTGATCGGTGGTCTTCGTGTCACCATCCAGGTTAGCTTTCCTGCGCCTGTATTCATTTACCGGAAGACCGCCGATCCCCCAATTCTCCATGTCGACCTCATCAATGACAACCATCGTGGCTGCCGGTGTTTTTTGCAGCACTTCAACAAGAAGATTAGTTACTCCTTCAATCAGGGACGCTTTCTGTGATTCTGTTACGCCTTCACGTGTAACCTTGATATTAACATAGGGCATTGCTCACTCCTTGTTTTCAATGATTTGAAATATTTTGGCGATAATAAGCCAGCGACCTTCGGTACGGACCAGTGACAGCATGTCTAGAAAGTCCCTCTCACCGATGGAACAACGAACTCGGGCAAACGCTGTGTTTTCTCCTGCAACCTCAATGGCCTCCACGATGTCTCTACGCTGTTCATTACGAGACGCCGGCGAACGGCGTGACGCAATTACCTTGCGGTATTCGGGCATGCTCCTGTGGAGCAACGGCGCCTCGTCAGCCGTGGCGTATATTGCCTGGGGGTGGAAAACCGCATCGAATTTTTCAAGATCACAGAAATACAATGTGTCGAAGTACTGGCCTAGCACCTCGTGGATTTCTGAGAAGGCACTCATTGCGCCCCTCCCTCAGGCAGCAACCCTTCCGCCTCAAGCGCCTTCACTACACTCGGATGTGAGCCGAGCCGCTTCCAGAATGCATAGGTGGATGGCCATGGGCTTAGCGAGAAAGAAATGAATTGGGACCAGTTGAGAATTACGAATGCATAGAAGTCCGCAACACTGAGTTGCCCGCCCAGAAGGTTGGCACCGGTATGCGAGAGCCGGGCTTCGATACGGTCGACCCGCTTCGCTATTTTGGATTCTGCCACCTGTCGCTCTTCAACCGTAAGCTCCTCACCTGAGAAAAACGGGCTGAATGCCTTATGTAACTCTGATGACAAGAAGGCGAGTAATTCACGCAGGCGCGTACGTTCGAAAGAGCCTTCCTGCGGGGCTAAGCCTTGCGCTGGAACAAGATCCGCGAGGTATTCAAGAATTGCGGGATTCTCAGTGAGTACCACGCCGGGCTCCAGTTCCAAGGCGGGCACGTAGCCGTTCGGATTGATATCACTGTACTTCAGCCCATTCTCTGTGACGCCCTGAGCGGTATCGGTTCGCTCAAGAGAAAAGGCAATGCCCAGTTCGTTGAGTACGATGTGCGAGGCCATGGAGCAGGCACCAGGTTTGTAGTAAAGCTTCATGCGTTGTGATTCCTTATGTTTCGTGGTCGACACACCAAGGATATCCATTGGTTATGTAATTACTAGAAGTAACCAGGCATTTATAGATAGAATTGGGTTACCTCAAGGAAACCTGGTTACTCTCATGTCGCTGAAAGTTCGTCTAAACAAAAGCCCGGAACCACCGGAGCCGTGCATGCTGACTGAGTGCATGGCTGTCATCGCAGGGGCTTGGGCGCCGAATGTAATCTGGTGTTTGCGCGCCGGGCCACGGCGCTTCAATGAGCTCAAAATCGACATTCCGCCTGTTTCGGCAAAGGTGCTTTCTACCCGGCTGGCCGAGTTGACGAAACGCGGCGTGGTCCAACGTAACGTCCGGGATACGTCACCACCGTCGGTTGAGTACGAGTTAACGGAGCTTGGTCAGGAGCTGGTCCCTGCTCTGGATGAAATCGTTAAGGTTGGTCACAAACTGAAGGCCAAGGGGTATCTTCACGGCAATGAATGAATCGTTGCTTAAATGGCGTTTTGCTCTCTGAAATTCCCACGAACCGCAATCACCTTCTATAGTTAAGTTTGCCACTAGCGCGGAGATTGACCACCACAAAATATCTGATCAAGGATTGATAATGGACAGCGTTATTGACCTTCTCAACGAACGAGCAACAGAACTTCTAGAAGGTGCGCGCGCATTAGACACTGAACTTAGCGACAGTGACAGCGAACCAAGCATTGAAGTAGCGGCCGAACAGTTCCGACACCTCTGTGAAACTCTGACTTTCATCGTATCCCAACTTGAACAAAGGGATTCGCCGCTCCATCGATTGGTTCGCACGATCGACGGTGTGAAACTAAGTCATTCAGTCGAGAAGCTATCAAAATATCTCGCGGATCATCACGCGACACTCATTCGCCTTCAAGTTCCGGAACATCTCGTTTCAGGAACTATTGATGCACTTTCATTCGAAGCCTCCAATGGGGAAAACGCCCTCGACCATCCGCAATCACTCGGAATTGATGATGCACTGGAGCCACTACGACAGCTCCGCAATGTGGTTTGCGAGATCGCGAACTCAGCCGAGGTGGCAACGATAGTTGCGGATCACCGTATTCTCAAACAAGTGGCTGCTGGCTGTATTGGAGCCGCAACCGTCATATTGGATATCACGGCGGCAATCACCGCCGCACCAAGCGACCCAAGCGCTTGGGTCCTATTCAAGGCTGTGAAGTCCATTTGGGGCGGCGGCAATTCCATTTATAAAGCCGTTCGTGAGTTGCGCGGAATGTTGACAACAATCCTGCAGCATTCAAGGACTGAAAGTAATCAAGAGAAGCTCAGGCGTATCAGGCCCAGAAGACTCAAGGGGGAATGACGAAGTTAACTGCATCCGGCTGGCAGAGGAACCATATCGATCTATGCGGATTCTGTGATGACGACGGGCTTAATGGCATCGATTGATCATGGCACAACTCATTGGCTCGGAATAACGGTGGCGCGGTTGTCGCGCCACCATGAGGATCAATTCGCTGACTTCGTCGCTGAACCGGTCAGGCTCAGGATTGCATCAACCATCAGGAAGACCAGCAGACTAACGCCCATTACAGGCGCAAACAGCCCCAGGGCGACTGCGATACCTGCCATGGTTACGAGCGCCAGTGGCGATGCCTTTCTGAGTTCAGCGAATACCCGCCGCGGGTTTGGCCTGGTATGGGCGGTGCGTGCGGGGCGGCGCAGCCACCACATGCGATAACCCAGTACGATCAGCACACACAAACCCAGCGCACAGGCAGCCACAAGTAATTGGTTTGGCAGTCCAAAAAGAATCCCCATGTGGGCATCAATACCCCACCGTGTGAGTTTTGCGGCCAGCGGAAAGTTCTCGAATTTCACGTGATCAGTCACGGCCATGGATCGGGGATCAACAGCCACCATATCCACCTGGGTTGGCCAGCTACGATCAATTTCCCTGACGACCCAAGCCCGCTCCGGGGTAGTGCCCGGCCGGATTTCGAGGATGCTGGCGTCAATCCCTGCTCTTCGCGCACGCTCCAGTACTGCATCGTAAGAGGAGGCGTTATCACCACTGCCCGGCACCGGCCCCGCCACCTCGTGCCCTGCGTGCTCACCGTGGGAGTGGCTCACCTCGCTGGAAACCGCGTCAAGCTGGGTATCCAGTCCTGGTGTGGCCCAATTCAGCTGGGTGCGTAGCTCGGCGATGTTGGCGCCGGCCCATTTCGACCAGGTAAGCCCGGTAACAGAAAAGAACAGGAATGCGACCAATAACACCAGTCCAATCCGGCTGTGCCAGTTGCGTAGGCTGCTGTTCCTGGTGATCTGTCCGTTTTTAACCACTGAACGCCTTCGCCACCACAGCGCCAGTCCGCCCAGTGCCACAAGCCACAGCCAAGACGCAGCCAGCTCACTGTAATACCTGCCGGGTTCTCCGAGGTGTAAGTGTCGGTGGACGTAGTCAATCCAGATGCGAAAAGGCAGCGTGCCACTCATTCCATAGACCACCAGTTCGCCATGGATACCCAGGTTGACCGGGTCAACAAACACCGCTTTGTGTTCAAAGGGCTGAAGGCCGTCAACCAGAAACATAACCCGTGTGGTCTGCCCTTCCGCAGGTGCAGGTCGAACGGCAGCCAGGGTGGCGTCGGCGCCTATATGCGCCCGGGCCGCGGTAATCTGATCGGCCAGGGGCTGAGGGTTACCGGTGGTGTTGGTCGTCAATTCAGTTTGATAAAGCCAGTTCTCTATCTGGGGTGTCATCGCAAACAACGCGCCGGAGAGCGCTGCCACAAAAATAAACGGCCCAACAAGAAGGCCCGCGTAGAAATGTAGACGCAAAAGCAAAGCATAACCCCAGCGCGGTGCGCCGGTGGAAGGGGAGTCGTTCATGGTCTTCCTCAATACAGAGTTTTAAGGGAATGTGTAACGTTCAGACCATGATCGGTGGTGCGCGTACCGGCGCGTTCAGGAAACGAGGGATTCCACGGGGAAATGAATTCAGGCGACCCAGGACAGCATGGGGACTGGCAATACTCCCGGTAGATACTGATGTACTCTGCTGAGACAGCGCAGGTAACTTGCTGAGGAGCACGCAGTAGCCACACTCTCCGTGGGCCAGATGCTGTAGCGGGTCGGAATGATCAGTTTCTTCTGACGGAGGCGAACTGTTGTGGTGGCCGTGGTGGCCGGAGTGAGCATTGGGCGCTTCGTGCTGTCCTGACTGCGCTTGAGTAAGCAGGGGCCCTAAATAGATCAGCACCATGGACAATAAAGCAATCCATGCAGGCCATCGATTGTGGCGTTGTGCTGTCAAATGTCACCCGTTTACCAATGTGAATGGCTAACTATTCTAGCAAGGCTCAAAGCCGGTTCCAGCAGAACATGCATTTCCACAGTAATGGCGGCGGGTGCTATGGTAAAGGTTCATCAGGCCTACTTCCTTTCAGTGCTTGGTCGCCAGCGGGCTGGCCGCCAGGTTGTGAGGGCAGGCTCATCCAGCAAGAGGGACCTTAATATGCCGGACGCCAAACAACCATTACCGCCAATTGTCTCGAATGAAGAATGGGAAAAAGCGCTCAACCAACTGTTGATTAAAGAAAAAGAGGCCACTAGAGCGCGGGATGCCTTGAGCGCTGAACGCCGGAGACTGCCGATGGTTAAGGTAAAGAATGATTACCTGTTCCAGGGCGAAGAAGGCAGTGTGTCTTTTCTTGACCTGTTCGGCGGGCGCCGCCAGCTCATTGTTTATCATTTTATGTTCGCACCCGACTGGAAGGCCGGTTGCGACGGATGCTCCTGGCTCGCCGACGCCATGACCCACCCTGCCCATCTGCATGCCCGCGATACGTCGCTTGTGATGGTGTCACGCGCACCTTACGAGAAGCTTGCGCAGTACAAAAAGCGGATGGGCTGGTCGATGCCCTGGTACTCGTCTTTCGAAAGTGACTTCAACTACGATTTTGGCGTAACGACAGCTGACGGAGAAAGGCACGGCGCAAGCGTTTTTCTCCGTGACGGGAATGATGTATACCGTACTTACTTTACCGGTGCCCGTGGCGTTGAGTATCTGGGTAGCCTCTGGACGTATCTGGATTTGACGCCGTATGGTCGCCAGGAAACCTGGGAAGATTCGCCGGAAGGTTGGCCACAGACAAAGCCGTATGTGTGGAATCGCCGACACGATGAATATGAGTTGTGAGGATGCACGGCAAACAGGATACCGGTGTCAGGTAATGGCCATAATGACATTGATCGTTTTTATCCTGGGGGCACTTCCTGCCATTGGATTGGCTGAGACTGAACAGCACTTTTACTTGTGCCCATCCTACGTGGAAACCTCTGCAGTTGGTGAACAGACAGCTCTCGGTTGGCCGGTTTACATCCAATTGACAGCGGTTGGATCCAGGAGTTTAGAGTCATACACGGAAGCCAATGTCGGAACCATTCTTCGCATTATGGTTGGCAGTCGTGAGTTTGAGAGGACAACCATAAGGGCGCCAATTTCAACGGGAAGTATTCAACGGGCATTCGAATCCCAGGATGAAGCTTTAGCTTGGCAAAGAACGTTGGCCGGCAAACTTCCCGCGGCCCCATGCGGTGTACTGAGCTGAAAAAGAGGCGCCTTACGCCTTCGTTAAAACGGGGCGCATTCCTCGGGATCATCGCTAGTGTCGAAAATCTTCAATACCGATCCCAGGCCATTCATTACCGTGTAACTCCACAACAATTGGAGGACATGGATCATGACGGCACGCGCGAACTACATCGGTCTGGCGCCGAAAGCTATGCAGATTCTGATGAATCAGGAAGCGTATTTGAGGGAGCAGTTCCGGGCGTCAGACACCCTCAGCACGGCTGCTTGGGAGCTGGTGAAGCTGAGGGTGTCGCAAATCAATCAGTGCGCCTTCTGCATCGACATGCACAGCAAAGATGCCACGGCGCAGGGTGAAACCCCGGAGCGAATGTTGGGCTTGAGCGCCTGGCATGACATGCCTTTCTATTCTCCCGCAGAACGAGCTGCGCTTGATTGGGCGGAGCATCTTACCTATGGCAGGCCGGTAGACGACCAGAAATATCAGAATGCGGTGAATGCTCTGGGTGAGCAGGCTCTGGTGGATTTGACCATCGCGGTTAACGCCATCAACAGTTGGAACCGGATTGCCAAAACGTTCAAGCCAGAGGTGGGCAGCTATAAACCACAATAGCCTTTCAAGACCAGCGTTCGACTTTCAGCTGTCCTGCCCGTCAGGGCAGTTGTCGGCGTTTGTGCAAGGGATTTGGTCAGCGTCGGTATCCGAGCTGGCAAACGAGCCGGTGGTGAAGTTACTGCATTCTGAGGCGTGCAGCAGCATCTGGTTTAGTCTGGCGGGTGACGTGAAGATCGGCGACACCCCCATTCCGGAGGGTGTCATCCTGCTACCGGTTGAGAAGGTATCAGAGAATGTTTCCCTGTTTCCCAAATCGCAGCTCGCGGGTATTCGGTTTCAACCCGCGATTGGCTATGCGGTAATCGGGCAACACTTTGACGAGCCCACTGCCCTAACCGCAGACCCAGCGCATCTACCCGGCCTTAGCCAGCTCTACTCCAACCTCAAGTCAGACCATGACAACGTAAGCCGGGTGAACACTCTGCAACGATGGCTGAGCAGGCATTTCCGTCTCACAAAGACCATCCCCGGGCCGCTGAAGCAGGCCCTGGAAAGCTTCAACGAAAACGCAACACCGGGGGTGCTTAACGAACAAATCAGCGTCAGCCAGCGGCATGTGGAGCGGCTTTTCAAACACTGGATGGAAATGACACCCAAGCAGTACCAGCGCATCCTGCGGGTGAAACGAGCCATCGACTACATCCGCGAGCACAGCCGGGCAAACCTGGCAGAGGTTGCCCATCAGTTCGGCTTTAGTGATCAAGCTCATATGACGAGGGAGTTCCGTGCCATTGCGCGCATTACGCCCGGGAAGGTGTGAGGTATAGCTAAGAGACCAGGCGACCTTGAGTTGGGATTCAAAACAGAATAACTTGGGTGTTTCTGGGTAATCACCATATGGAGTTCAATCATGCAAAGGATCGCGTCATCCGTCTTCACTCTGCTTGGCCTTACCGCACTGGTACTGTTTCCCGGATTGGCACATGCCGGCGGCCCAACTCCCGAACACTTCCTAGATAGCAGTTCGATGATTTTGGAGATTCGCTATTGCGAATGCCAGGCGACAGAGCCCGATGGCAGCTCTTCGGAACTGCGCACGGAATTTCTGGAACGTTCTCACCTCTTGCGGGTAGGTCTTGCCGATGAAGGCCGGGGGTACGCGTCTTCACCGGAACTGACGATTGGCTTCAAGTTAACTCCACTGCCAGAATCCCCTGGCGCTTTCGCCTTCAATTTTGCCGGCCGTTATGTGTCTGGAGATCAGAGCAGCACCGGTAGCGGAGAAGTGTTGCTAAGCGACGATCAGTGGATCAATCTCTTCGGCTCAAACCGTGAAGGTGGGCACGGCACGCAGTTCAGTGATGTTGCCGTGAGGTTTATTGAGGTGGGCGATTACTGAGGCGAAATCAAATAACGGAAGTGAGCCCCTTCTAATCTTGCTGCGTACAGTCGTTATCCAGCTATGATTTTCATGTTTACATCAACGAAGGGTATCCCAACGCTATGCAGAGGTTATCCAGGTGGGCTCGAACGTTTCTGATCCTCGTTATCCCCTCGCTTTCCCACGCACAGCCCTCGAATTGGCAAGCCCAGGTCGAGCAAGAAGCCGCACAACTTGACCGCCTGCACACCCTGATTGTTGCCCACAAGGGTGAAGAAATTCTGGCACTGGATTTACGGGGCCAGGGCCTGGATGCGCCCGTCAACATCAAGTCTTTGTCTAAAACGGTACTGGCTGCACTGGTGGGCATGGGCATCAAGAACGAGGTATTCGAGGGTACCGATCAGCCTGTGGTAGAAGCCTTGGGCAACCGGGTGCCAGCATCGGCCACCGAGGGTGTTGAGCGCATTACGCTCGGGCATCTGTTGTCCTTGCAAGCGGGGTTACAGCGTACCTCTGGTGGCAACTATGGGCCCTGGGTGGCCAGTAACAACTGGGTCAGCCACGTGCTTACCCGGCCCTTTGTGGATGAACCGGGCGGGCGCATGCTGTATTCCTCTGGCAGCAGCCACCTGCTCTCGGCCGCACTCACCGAAAGCTCTGGTCGCAGCACCTTATCCCTGGCGCGGGAGTGGCTGGGGGAACCTCTGGACATAGATATCCCGCCCTGGGACCAAGACCCGCAAGGGGTTTATTTTGGCGGTAACAATATGCTGCTCTCTCCCCGTGATCTGGTAAAAGTCGGCGAGCTGTATCGCAATAACGGCCGTGTGGGCGGCCAACAATTATTACCGGAGAACTGGGTGACAGAATCCTGGAACGGTCGCGGCGAATCCGCCTTCACCGATGATCCCTATGGTTACGGCTGGTTCTTGCGGTCCATGTCGGGTGAGATGGGGTATTACGGGCGCGGTTTTGGCGGCCAGGTGCTCTATGTAGTGCCGACCCTGGAACTGACGGTGGTAATGACCTCAGACCCTGCCCCACCTTCGCCGGGTTCCCGTTACCTGCGCCAACAGTTTCAATTAATTGAAGACCACATTATTCCGGCACTGCCTTAACGAATGACCATACCCATCGTTCACCACCCGGATTACAGCTTTCCTTTCCCGCAGAAGCACCGCTTCCCCATGGAAAAGTTCGGGCTTCTGGCGGAATATATGCGATCCACGGGGCTGCTCACGCGCCGCAACAGCTTCCGCCCTGCCCCTTGCCGCCAGGGCTGGCTGACGCAAACCCATTGCCCGGACTACCTTGCCCGTTTTGCGCAAGGCCGGCTGACGGCGCGGGAGCAACGGCAAGTGAACCTGCCGTGGAGCACCGGCCTGGTGCGGCGTACATTTCTGGCGCCCTCCGGTACAGTGCTTGCCGCGCAGCTTGCCTTAAAGCACGGCATTGCCTGCCATCTTGCCGGCGGCACCCATCACGCCCATTTCGATTACGCCTCCGGGTTCTGCATCCTCAATGACCTGGCAATTGCTGCCAACGTGCTGCTTGGGCAGGAAGGCATCAACAGGGTGCTGGTCTTCGATTTGGATGTGCACCAGGGGGATGGCACAGCAGCCCTGCTCGCCAACACACCAGGGGCATTCACCTGTTCCATCCACTGCGAACGCAACTTCCCCTTCGAGAAGCAATTGAGCCACCTGGACGTAGCGCTGCCCGATGGCATGGGTGATGAAGATTATCTGGCGGTTGTCCACGAAACCCTAAAACAGGCGTTGGCGCTGTCCAAGCCAGACATCGCGCTCTACGACGCCGGTGTGGATGTGTACGAGGGCGATCCGCTTGGCAAGCTCAACATATCGGAGCAAGGTATTCGTCAGCGGGACCGGCTTGTGCTGGGGGAACTCAAGCGCCGGGGTATTCCCGTGGCTACAGTGATTGGTGGGGGCTATGATGACAACCGGGCCAACCTCGCAAGACGGCACGGGATTGTGGTGGAAGAGGCCTGTCGGGTATTTACGGGCAGCTGATGAGGAAGCGATGCTGTCTCCACCCCATCCAGCGGAACTTTGGCCTATGATTAACATCAAAGTTCGTTTAACACGATAACAAGAATTCATAGCCGCAGGGAGCACCGCGTCGCATTTCCCCGGCCCCATCGGGAGCCATCACGTGCGCCACCCGTTTCAGAAAGCGTTCAACATTCGCCGCCACGAAATCGTTCCGGTGTTCCTGGCTGTGTTCTATTTTTTCTGTGTGCTGACGGCGCTGATGGTATTGCGCCCTGCCCGCGAAGCGTTGGGGATGCAGGGCGGCATTGATGCAGTGCGCTGGCTGTTTGTTGGCACGGCAGTGATAACGCTGGCCGTTAACCCGGTCTTTGGCTGGCTGGTCAGCCACCTGCCTCGCCGCTTGTTTATAACCGCTACCTACCTGTTTTTCAGTTTCACCCTGCTGGTGTTCTACAGCCTGATGACGCTAACCCCGAAAGTGATCGGGGTGACCACCGGGCAGGTGTTCTATGTGTGGTTTAGCGTGTTCAACCTGTTTGTCACCATGGTGTTCTGGGCGTTGATGGCCGACCGCTTCTCGTTTGACCAGGGTAAGCGCTTCTTTGGTTTGATTGCAGTGGGGGGAACGCTGGGTGCCATATTTGGGCCATGGTTGGCGGGGCGACTGGCAGAGCCTCTGGGCACTCCGGCTCTGCTGCTGGTCTCGGCCGGGTTTCTGGTGCTGGCGCTGATTGCGGCGTGGGTGCTCACCGGCCTGCAACCCCATAACCCGGCAGAACGCAAAGACCCGGAAGATCCGCCCGCCGTTGATGAACATGAACGCATTGGTGGCAGTGCCTGGGAGGGCTTCCGGGCAGTGTTCAAGTCCCGGTATTTGATGGGGATTGCCGCCTATGTGGTGATCCTGGCCATTATGGCGACGTTTATCTATTTCACCCGCCTGCATATGGTGGCAGCCATGGAAGACAGCACAGACCTGCGCACCACGCTGTTTGCCCGTAACGACCTGATTACCCAGGTGGCTACCCTGGTGATGCAGGCGCTGGTGGCCGGGCACCTGATGAAGCGTTTGGGGGTTTCCCTAACGCTGGCCTTGCTGCCGCTGACCGCTGCACTGGGCTTCATAGGGCTGGCCATTGTTGGCTCCTTTGCGGCGCTGGTGGTGCTCGAAGCCTCGTTTCGGGCTGTTCAGAGAGCCTTGATGCGGCCCGCCCGGGAAACCCTGTTTACCGTGACCACACGAGAAGAAAAGTACAAGGCAAAGGCGTTTATCGACACCTTTGTTTACCGGGCCGGTGATGTGGTCGGCGCCCAGACCGAAGGCCTGCTGGCCCGGCTGGGCATGGGCCTTGCGGCCATTGCCACCGTGGCAGTGCCGCTGGCCCTGGTTTGGGCCGGCCTGGCGCTTTGGCTGGGTAAGAGCCAGCGGCAGAAAGCCATTGCGGCTTCACCAATGATCCAAGGAACACGAGGAGAACCACGCCATGATATCCCGTAGAGCTTATCTGAAACTGGCCATGGCCGCCGGCGTTACACTGGCAGCCAGGCCCAGCCTGCTGTGGGCTGAGGCAGACCGCAAACTGGAGCTGATTACCCGCCCCATTCCGTCATCCGGCGAGCGTTTGCCGGGAATTGGCCTTGGCAGTTCCGCAACTTTTTCCAGCACTGCCCGTAGTGAAGACCTGGATGCACTTCGGGAAGTGCTGGGAGCCCTGGTGAAGGAAGGCGGTACCGTATTTGATACCGCCCCCAGTTATGGTGCTTCCGAAGCAGTCGCTGCGCGTATCGCCAATGAGCAGGGCATCGCCAACAAGCTGTTCTGGGCCACGAAACTGAATGTGGCGGGGCGCGGTGGTGGCAAGGCAGACCCGGATCAGGCACGGGCGCAACTGGAAACGTCATTCGAGCGGATCGGAAAAGACCCTATTGATCTTATCCAGGTGCACAACATGGCGGACATTCCCACGCAGTTGGGCATGCTTAAGGAATACCGGGCTGAAGGCCGGGTGCGTTATATCGGCGTGACCACCACCTTCCCCCAGCAGTACCAAGGCCTGGAACGGGTAATGGAGCAAGAGCCCATCGATTTCATCGGTGTCGACTACGCGATTGATAACCGCACCATGGAGGAGCGCATTCTGCCTCTGGCGCGGGACAAGGGTATTGCTGTACTGATCTACGCGCCCTTTGGTCGCACTCGCCTGTGGGACAAGGTGCGGGGCAAAGAGGTGCCGCGTTGGGCGGCAGAGTTCGATGCCCATACCTGGGGCCAGTTCTTCCTCAAGTTTGTACTGGCACACCCGGTGGTGACCGCTGCCACACCCGCCACAAGCAGAGCTCGCCACATGATCGACAATATGGGCGCAGCAATGGGCCGGCTGCCGGATGATGAGATGCGACAACGGATGATTGCGCACATTGAAAGCCTGTAACAAGGCGCTTGACTCAGGCAATTCAAAGGCTGGATTTTCCTGCGGTTGTCGGTATGCTGACTGGAGTAGCGGGTTTATAGGTTATTAACCCGCGCTCCAACACAGGTACACACTGAGTCATCATGAGCACAATCACGTCGATCACTATTCGCAAGTACCGTATTCAGGATTTGAGCCCGGTGGTTCGCCTGTTTACCGATTCCGTGCATGAACTCACGGCCGGCGCCTATGACGAAACCCAGCGGTTTGCCTGGGCCTCCCGTACGCCGCACCTGGATACCTGGCGGCAAAGGCTGGAGTCACTGGAAACCCTGGTGGCGGAAGAAGGCCAGGACCTGGCCGGGTTTATCTCCTACGATGACGACGGCACCATTGATCTGGTGTTTACTGCCCCTAACTATGCCCGTCGTGGCATTGCCTCCACGCTGTATCATGAGGCGGAACAGCAACTGATTGCCAAAGGCGCAAAAGAGTTGAAAACCGAAGCCAGCGTAGTGGCCAAGCCCTTCTTTGAACGCCACGGTTTTGAGGTGGTGGATGAACAGCGGGTGACGGTTCGCGGGGCTCAGTTCCTGCGCTACAACATGCGCAAGGACCTAACGGCGTAATCCGGCGGGCAGCCATTGCGGCTGCCCCCTCAACGAATGCAAATGGTGCAATTCAGCCTTGAAGTGAGGCCGGCAACCAACGCTTCTTGGCCTTCTCCACCAGATCCCGGGCATCGTTGTCCCAGGGGTGAAAGTTCGGGCTGTAATACTTCAGGTAGGACGGAATCAGTTTGCGGAAGACCCCCGGTTTGCCCCACATGTAGTTCAGGCCCTTGGCCCAGGATTTCAGGTTGCCCAGCTGGCCATCGGCTTTCATCAGTTGTATCAGGTGAATGCTGCTGAACAACGGAAACATCACGCTGACAAACATCATTTCCGTTACGCGAATGAATTCACTGCCGCCCACGCTTTTATAGACATCAAATGCCACGGCCTTATGTTCGGATTCCTCAATGGCGTGCCAGGCCCAGACCGGTGCGATGCGGGGGTCCATCTCTTCAAGGGCATCGTATTTCAGCAGGAATTCTTCGGCCATCAGGGCGGTAAAATGCTCTACTGCCACGGTGTGGGCCAGCTGTCTCTCCGGTGTGAAGCGCTTACGCATCCAGTTCATAAACCACTGGACTTCCCGCTCCAACCGGCTGAGGTTAACCCCCCGACCTTCAAGGAAGCCGTTCATCATTTTATGCTCTTTCGAGTGGTGAGCTTCCTGGCCGATGAACGCGCGAATCGCTTTTTTCAGTTCAGGGTCGGTAATCTGGTTCTGGTAGTGGCGAACGGTATCAATGAAGAATCTCTCTCCCGGCGGAAAGCTGGCAGACAACGCCGCCAGCAAAAGGGTTTTTGCCGGGTCGTTGTCCCACCAGTACCTTGGCAGGTCTTCCGGAAACTCGAAATCCGGGCTGCGCACTTCCGGTAGAAATCCAGGGGGCGTTGCGGTCCGGTAAGCTGCATTGCTGGTTTTCTTGATTTGTGACACTGGCGCGTTCATGGCAGAACTCTCCCGAAGCCATTTGTTTATTGCGTAGTCAACAGGCTACGCTGCTCCGGGAGTGGGCGGCAGGTGTTTGTGGGCCAAAATCCTCCGTTACCCGCACACTTCAGGCCTTTGCCTGGTTCAGGCCGGTTCGGTGGCGTGGGCGGCCAAGGTGCGCACTCTCTCGAAATCTTCCTCGGTAAACACCCCGTTAACGCCGGATACAACCGCCAGCTCCATGCCGTGTTTCAGGCCCAGTTTGTATATTTCCCGCACCTTTTCCCATTCAATGTTCCGGCCCAGGGTGAAATTCTCGAACCTTGCCTCGAGCGCCAGCACGATGGTTTCTGCCAGGCAGGCATAGGCAATGCCCTTGGGCAGGCCGATATCTTTCATTTTCACGATGCCAGGCAGTTTGATCTCTCCAGATTCAATCACCAGCACATCGGGCCGCTTGGCCACGTCTTCCGCCGGGATATCCAGGGGCCTGGCCACGTCTGTGATCACGCAACCGGGTTTCACCTGCATGATGTCCAGAATACGTTTACCGGCGCCGGAGGTGGCAGTGACCACCATGTCCATATCGGGCAGGTCACGGTTGGTGGTGGCGGCCACATGCACGATGGCGCCCGGGGTTTCCTGTTCAATGCTTTCCTTGAGAGACAACAGTTTGGCCGCTTCCGGTGCCACCAGGTAGATTTCATCCACGGCCTTGGCCAACAACCGGGCGCAGACAGAGCCGATAGCGCCAGTGGCGCCGACAACCATGGCTTTGCCGGCCATCTTCCCGCTCTTGCCAATGCTGACACGGCCAATCCTCTTCGCCGCATCGTGGGCCGCCCAAAGTGCGCCTGAGGCGCTGTAGCTGTTGCCAGTGGTGATCGGCAGCGGTGCCCGCTTGGCCACGGTGATCCCCGCATCACCCACTACCTTGGTGAACGCCCCCAGCCCCATGATCTGGGCGCCCAGCTTTTTCGCCAGATTCGCCGCCGCCAGCAATCGGCTGTAGGTGAATTCCGGGTCGTGGGCCATGATTTCCCTGGGTGTGCCGCCTACGGTGATCAGCCAGCCTTCCACCTCATCGCCGGTGGGCGACTGGATGCCCGAAACCTTGGAGTAAACAAACGGAGGAGTGTAGGCAATGGCCTTTTCCACAAGGTTCATCACCGCCGGTGGCGACACACTCGCTACCCAATCCAGCGGCGGGGTTTTGGTCAGGTATTGCTGAGACAACGGATGAATCACAAAGGCAAAGCGGTTAATCCGACGGTAGCCGTTCGGGTACAGGATGCGGGGCTCTACGCCCAACTGTTCAATCACGTCCAGGAAATCGTCCGCACCCAGTTGCTCCGGTGTGCGAGACAGAGCCGCGCTGATCATCGCCTCCATCACGTTGACCCCCACGGGGCGACCTGCCAGCCAGGGGCTGTAATCCACCACCATGGCCACGCGCCGGGAGCGGAACCAGTCCAGGGCGGATGCGGTGACTCTGGAGGTGATCACAGTTTTGCCATCCAGTTCCCTCTCGGAAAACACTTCAAGATCACCCATGGCGCCAACGATCACATGGCAGTCCTTCACGGCTTCATGCAACGTGCCGCTGATCAGCTTCTCCCCCATTCGGTACAGCGGGGTTCGATGCAGGCGCTCGATCACCTTGACCGCACTGGGGCTGAACATCACCGGGGCTGTGAGCCTGGTATAGGCTTCGAGCTGGTTCAGGGAAGTAAGCAGCCGGGGCACGCCAAAGTCCAGGTATGGGTCGGCGAAGAACAGGTTGTCGGTATGCTCAGACAAGGCCTTGGCAATGCGGAATCCGGCCTGTCCATTGAGGAACAACACCCGGGCGTTATCGAAAAAGTGGCCCAGCTCCGTCTGGGTATGGCGAACCGCCCATTCCTGGAGGATGCCCCGCAAGCCCGCCCCGGTCGTGATCGGTTTGTCTGGTACGCAGGCTTCCAGCCTGGCGGTATCAGGGTGTTCAAGCTGCTCGCGGCCCACCTGGTAGTGGTCGTGGATCATGCTCAGGCCGATGGCATCAGCCTGTGCGCGAATCGAATCGAGAACAGCCTCGGCCCGATCAAGATTGCCATCGGTGCCCACTCGCACCACGCGAAACGTATGGCCCAGAAATTCGGTTTCCAGCTCATAGTCGTACTCAGACGATCCCTGGCTGACGCTGACGACGGTTTTCATGGCGGGCTCCAGTATGATCTTGTTATACCTTAAGTCTAGAACCTGCGATGGGTTCCCGCCTTAGCCCAGATCAAATAACAGCCGGGCTTTTTGAGACTACACTGAATACATCTCGACCACTGCAGAATCAGCAACCAAGGAGGAGCCATGAGCGTTAAACAGGAGCTATTAGCCACCATTGCCGACCTGGTCCAGCCGGGCAAAGGTATTCTCGCGGCAGACGAGAGCGCCCCAACCATTGCCAAGCGGTTCAAGGCGGTGGGCGTTGAATCCACGGAAGCCACCCGGCGCGAATACCGCAGCATCATCTTTTCCACGCCAAAGCTTGGAGCGCACGTAAGCGGCGTTATTCTGTACCAGGAAACGCTGGAGCAACTGAGCCTGGACGATGTGGCCATCCCCAAGCTGCTGGCCAGCCAGGGCATTGTTCCTGGCATAAAGGTGGACCAGGGCAAAGGCCCGCTGGTAAACGCCCCGGGCGATGAAATCACCTACGGGCTGGATGGCCTTGGCACGCGCCTGGAGCACTACAAATCCATGGGCGCGCGCTTTGCCAAGTGGCGGGATGTGTTCCATATCTCCGACACCCTGCCCTCGTTCCAGGCGATCAAATCCAATGCCGAGGTGCTGGCCCGTTACGCCGCAGTGTGCCAGTCCATGGGCATAGTGCCGATTGTGGAACCCGAGGTTCTGATAGATGGCAACCACAGCATCGAACGCGCGGCGGAAGTCAGTGAAGATGTGCTGCTGGAAGTGTTCAAGGCACTGCACCGCCACCGGGTGGACCTGGAAACCATGGTGCTGAAACCCAGTATGGTGACACCGGGCAAAGAAACGGGCAAAGCCAGCCCGGAACAGGTTGCCGAAGCCACCCTGAGCGTGTTCCGGCGGGTGGTGCCGGCGGCTGTACCGGGCATATTCTTCCTGTCCGGTGGCCAAACCCCGGAGGAATCCACCGAAAACCTGAACGCCCTGAACAGCATGGGTTACCACCCCTGGGAGCTTAGCTTTTCCTACGGCCGGGCCTTGCAGGAGCCAGCGCAGAAAGCCTGGGCCGGTATGCTGGACAATGCCGACAAAGCCCAGGCGGCCATGAAAAAACGGGCCAGGCTTAATGGCCTGGCCCGTTCCGGCAGTTACTCTCCAGAGCTGGAGAGCTCTGACTAAAGCGCTTCAGTTACAGCCGCTGATGCAACCGGCCGCTCCATTGAATGCCATGGTGCGTCCACTGAGGGGCACATGTACGGCCGCAGACACCAGTTCGGTGAACCGGGCCGTGCGTGAGCCGGCTACCACCTTGCCGTTCTCGGTAGCGGCTTCATTGGCGTGCGAGGCGATCACCGCAGCCGGGCTGATCAGGTCGTTGATCACATAGGCCGCTTCCGTGGGCCCGGTGGTAAAGGTATCACCAATGTTAATAACCACCAGCTGCGCGCCGTAGTGCTCCTTCACTACCAGCTTCTGCTCTGCAGTAATGCCCGTGTCGCCAGACAAATATACGACGAGCCCGTTAGAGAATGTCAGCACATAGCCAGTTGGTGGCCCAACACTGGCACTGACACCGGCAGCGGCCAGGTAATCCGCCAGCGGGCCGGTCAGAAACGACGGCGAAACGCCGTTACTGTGCACGGCCGGAACCGTGGTAATGGAGACGCCACCCACATCCCGACTCCCGCCAAAACGAACCAGAAGTGACTTACCGGGATCACCGCCGCCCTCTTTGAGCTTGGCGGCAAAGAACGCGGGCATCTCACTGCCAGTGACGATGGTTGAATTCTTTTTCAAGGCGATATCAACGGTATTGGACTGGGGCAAGCTGGAAACCGAGGTCTCCGGATTGCCACAGCTCCCCTGATTGGTTTTGTCGATTCGCTGGTCGCCCACGTGGTCCCCATGCATGTGGGACACCAGGATAACGTCGATATTACCCAGGCGTGGGTCGTCCGGGCCGGCGACAGTGCGGCCGGCATCGTACAGAATGCGGGTGCCGTTCGGGTCTTCAAAGATCAGTGCGCGATCTCGGCTACAGAATTCACCGTCGTGGCTGCCCAATGGGGTAACTTTGACCACAGCGTCGTCGGCCTGGGCTGACGTTGCCACAGCAAGCCCTGCCGCCAAGGCCAGGCCAAGGGCCATCTGGCGTTTCTTTGTTTTCATCGTGCCATCCCTCTCGTTTTTCAAAACCGAAAAGATTTACGACAACTACACCGATTCGTACCAGTGTAGTCGAGGGGGAAAGCACGGGGGGAGAGTCAGGCAGCGTTGGTGCGCTGGGTGGGTAAGTCTACCGGCTGGCCCAGGCAAGCCAGCATGGGCGCCACGTCCCGGAGCTTCCGAGCCTGGGGCCAAAGCGCCTCGGCTTCGGCAAAGCCCTGGCGCAGGTAGTTAAGCCACTGTTTGATGCGGCCGGTCACGTATTTGTCTTCCAGGCGGGTTTGCAGGGCTGCCGCATATTCACGCACCAGGGCAACTGCTTCCGGCCAGGCCATGGGTTCGATAGAGTCACCCTGCTGTGAGGCTTTAATCTGTGCCGCCAGGTCTGGCCGGGCAATCAGGCCACGGCCAATCATCACATCATCGCAGCCAGAGACTTTGCGGCAGCGCCAGTAGTCTTCCACTGTCCAGATTTCGCCGTTGGCGATGACGTGGCTTTGGACCGCTTCGCGCACTTTGGCAATCTCTTCCCAGTAGGCGGGCGGTTTGTAGCCATCCACTTTACTGCGGGCGTGGATCACGATCTCCGATGCCCCGGCGGCTTCCAGTGCTTGGCCACAGGCCACACCCATGGAGCGGTCGTCGTAGCCCAGGCGCATCTTGGCGGTTACAGGAATATTGGCAGGCACTGCTTTGCGCACGGCCGCGGTGATGTCATACATCAACTCTGGCTCCCGCATCAGCACGCAACCACCTTTGTGCTTGTTCACGGTTTTGGCGGGGCAGCCAAAATTGATATCCACCTGCCCTGCTCCCAGTTCAGCGGCCTTGGCTCCGTGGCGGCCCATCATTTCGGCGTTTGAACCCAGCAACTGCACGGCCACGGGCGCGCCCACTTCGGTCAGTGCGTTATTGTGAAGTTCCGGGGCGTATTTGTAGAAAATCCGGGGCGGCAGCATGCCGTGGGTCACGCGAATAAATTCCGTCACGCACCGGTCAATCCCGCCGACTTTGGTCAGGGTTTCACGGATGGGTGCGTCTACCAGCCCTTCCATCGGGGCAAGGATGATTCGCATGAAAGCTCCAGATACTGAGAAAAAGATCAATGACGGCTGATCAAAAATCAGGCGGAGCGGATTGTAAGGAATTCGGGGGCAAATAGGTAGCCGGGCATCCCGAAACAGGATGCCCGGCTGGTTACTGCAGCTTACTTCTTCACGTCGAAGCGGTCTGCGTTCATTACCTTGGTCCAGGCGGCTACGAAGTCTTTCACGAACTTGGCTTCGTTGTCGTCCTGGGCGTACAGCTCTGCGTAGGCACGCAGGATCGAGTTGGAACCGAACACCAGGTCAACACGAGTCGCCGTAAACTTGGTGTTGCCGCTCTTGCGATCCACGATGTTGTAGGAGTTCTTGCCTGTCGGCTCCCAACGGTTAGCCATGTCGGTCAGGTTCACGAAGAAGTCGTTGGTCAGCTGACCAACGCGATCTGTGAACACGCCGTGCTTGGTGCCACCGTAGTTGGTACCCAGCACCCGCATACCGCCCAGCAGAACCGTCATCTCCGGCGCAGTCAGGCCCATCAACTGGGCACGGTCCAGAAGCATCTCTTCCGGTTTGACCACGTAGTCTTTCTTCTGCCAGTTACGGAAGCCATCAGACAGCGGTTCCAGCGGCTCGAACGATGCCGCATCGGTCATTGCGTCGGTGGCATCGCCACGGCCTTTCAGGAACGGCACGTGCACATCATGGCCAGCGGCCTTGGCGGCCATCTCAATGCCCAGGTTACCGCCCAGCACGATGACATCAGCGATGCTCGCGCCGGTGTCGGCTGAGATTTTCTCATAAACCTTCAATACCTTGGCCAGGCGCTGCGGCTCGTTGCCTTCCCAGTCTTTCTGAGGAGCCAGGCGGATGCGGGCACCGTTGGCGCCACCACGCATGTCCGAGCCACGGAAGGTGCGTGCGCTGTCCCAGGCCGTGGTGATCAGCTCGTTCAGGCTCAGGCCAGCGACAGCGATTTTCTCTTTGACCACTTCCTCAATGTAGTTGGTCTCACCCTGGGGAACCGGGTCCTGCCAGATCAGGTCTTCAGCGGGAACGTCCGGGCCGATGTAACGGGACTTCGGCCCCATATCCCGGTGTGTCAGCTTGAACCAGGCACGGGCGAAGCAGTCTTTGAAGTACTCCGGATCTGCCATGAACTTCTCACAGATGGCGCGGTACTTCGGGTCCATTTTCATGGCCATGTCGGCGTCGGTCATCATCGGCTTGACGCGGGTCTTCATGTCGGTCGGGTCAACCGGCATATGCTCTTCTTTGATGTCGACCGGCTCCCACTGGTTTGCGCCAGCCGGGCTCTTGGTCAACTGCCAGTCGTAACCGAACAGCAGGTCGAAATAACCCATGTCGAATTTGGTCGGGTTGGTGGTCCAGGCGCCCTCGATGCCGGAAGTGATGGCATTGGTGGCCTTGCCCTGCATGTTGGGGTTGATCCAGCCGAAGCCCTGATTCTCTACATCTGCTGCTTCCGGTTCCGGCCCAAGCGCGTCCGCATCGCCGTTACCGTGCGCTTTACCCACGGTGTGGCCACCGGCGGTCAGTGCAGCGGTTTCTTCGTCGTTCATGGCCATACGGGCGAAGGTTTCGCGAACCTGCTCACCGGTCTTGAGAGGATCGGGATTGCCGTTTACCCCCTCCGGGTTCACGTAAATCAAGCCCATTTGAACCGCGGCCAGCGGGTTTTCCATGGTGTTTGGCTTGTCTACGCTCTCGTAGCGACTGTCAGAGGGCGCCAGCCACTCTTTCTCTGCGCCCCAGTAGATGTCTTTCTCGGGGTGCCAAATGTCCTGACGGCCGTAGGAGAAGCCAAAGGTTTTGAAGCCCATGGACTCATAGGCAATGTTACCGGCAAGGATAAACAGGTCGGCCCAGCTTACCTTGTTGCCATACTTTTTCTTGATCGGCCACAGCAGGCGGCGGGCCTTATCGAGGTTGCCGTTATCGGGCCAGGAGTTCAGAGGAGCAAAACGCTGGTTGCCGGTGCCACCGCCACCACGGCCGTCGGCCAGCCGGTAGGTGCCTGCCGCGTGCCACGCCATACGGATCATCAGACCGCCATAGTGACCCCAATCTGCCGGCCACCAATCCTGGCTGTTGGTCATCAGCTCGTGCATGTCCTTTTCGAGCGCTTCGTAATCGAGTTTTTTGACTTCTTCGCGGTAGTCGAAGTCTTCGCCCATCGGGTTAGTCTTGCTGTCGTGCTGGTGCAGGATGTCCAGATTCAGGTTCTCCGGCCACCAGGCCGCCACATTGCCCTGCTCCTGCGTATTGGACCCGTGCATGACCGGGCACTTACCACCACTATTATTCTCAGACATAGTATTCTCCTGTTTCTGCGTCATTGGCAAAAAAACATTTCACGATCAAGGGCATCACTAAATATAGATCATTCACAGGCCGCTGCTTGAATGTTTACTACCGCCTGTATAGTGAATCCCTATGGACTTCCCGCAGCCCGGGCAAAGCGACAGAACGATCACTGGGCGATTGCGTAATCCTGATAGTAGTCCACCAGAATCCCGAGCAAGTCCTTCCATGCTACCGGTGCAAATTCAATTGACACTGACATGGCGCAACTCCTTGATTGCGAGAACACCTTCACCTTAACGCGGGGGAGCGACCAACAGACAATTAATTAAAAATAAGCTTTTGAAAGTTTTTCTTTATCGTTAAAGGCACAGGAAGGCCAGTCTTGAAGGGGGGCGTTACAAACGCTCGATAGAGGCAAACTTGCCCTGATCGTCAAACAGGATACGAAAACTGCCCTGAATGCCGTCCTTGAGGAAGAATCTGGAAAGGATACGGGCCGGGAAACGGACAGAGCGTCCGTCCCGGGCCGTGGTGCGAACATCGGTGGCAACGCCCTGATAGAGTTTGATCCACTCATCAGGGCTGATGCTGATGTCCACAATAATCTGCTGCATGGTCAGGGCCGGCTCAGTTAGCCAGCTCCAGCAGCAGACGGTTCAGGCGGCTGACATAGGCGCCGGGATCTTTCAGTTGCTCGCCACTGGCCAGGGTGGCCTGGTCGAACAACACTGCAGACAACTCGCCGAAGCGCTCATCTTTGGCTTCCTGCTCCAGGCGCTGCACCAGAGGATGGTCCACGTTGATTTCAAAGATCGGCTTGCTGTCGGGCACTTTCTGGCCAGCAGCTTCCATGATCTTCTTCATCTGGGCGCCCATATCGAACTGGCCGGTTACCAGGCAGGCGGGTGAGTCCGTCAAACGGTTGGTTACCCGAACCTCCTGCACGCGGTCTTCCAGCGCTTTCTGGATGCGCTCGATCAGATCCTTGTGCTCCTTGGCGGCCTCCTCCTGGTGCTTCTTGTCCTCCTCGGTTTCCACTTCACCGAGATCAAGGTCACCTCGGGCCACGTCCTGGAACTGCTTGCTGTCGTACTCGTTGAGGTAACCCATCATCCACTCGTCGATACGGTCAGACAGGATCAGAACCTCAATGCCTTTCTTGCGGAACACTTCCAGATGCGGGCTGCTCTTGGCCGCCATGAAGTTGTCAGCGGTGATGTAATAGATCTTGCTCTGGCCTTCCTTCATCCGGGCGATGTAGTCATCCAGGGAAACGTTCTGGGTAGACTCGCCGGTATGGGTGGAGGCAAAACGCAACAGGCCGGCAATTTTCTCGCGGTTGCTGAAGTCTTCTGCCGGGCCCTCTTTCAGAACGGTGCCAAACTCGTCCCAGAAGCCCTGGTATTCGTCGCCGTCTTTCTTGGCCAGCTTGGACAGCATATCCAGTACCCGCTTGGTCAAGGCAGTGCGAATGCTTTCTACCGTGCTGTCGTTCTGCAGAATCTCCCGGGACACGTTCAGGGACAGATCGTTGGAATCGATCACACCCTTGGTGAAGCGCAGGTACAGCGGCAGGAACTGCTCGGCATCGTCCATGATGAACACGCGCTGAACGTACAGCTTCAGGCCACGGGGTGCCTCCCGGTTGTACAGATCAAACGGCGCGCGCTTGGGGATATACAGCAGGCTGGTGTAGTCCAGCTTGCCTTCCACTTTGTTGTGGGACCAGGTCAGCGGGTCTTCGAAGTCGTGGCCGATGTGCTTGTAGAATTCTTTGTACTCTTCGTCCTTGATTTCGTTACGGGGCAAGGTCCACAGGGCGGTGGCGTCGTTGACGGTTTCCTCTTCGCCCTTCTTGTCCTCTTCCTCAGACTCGGCCTTCATTACGACTGGGAAGGAGATGTGGTCGGAGTACTTCTTGACCAGGCTGCGCAGTTTCCAGCCATCGGCGAATTCCTTGGCGTCGGATTTCAGGTGCAGAACAATCTCGGTTCCACGCTGCTCACGGGTCACCGGCTCGATGGTGAACTCGCCATCGCCCTTGGATTCCCAGTGCACACCTTCTTCTGCCGGTGCGCCGGCACGGCGGGTGAATACGTCGACTTTGTCGGCAACAATAAAGGCGGAGTAAAAGCCCACACCAAACTGGCCAATCAGCTTGCTGTCTTTTTTCTCATCACCAGACAGTTGCTTGAGGAATTCGGCGGTGCCAGAACGGGCGATGGTGCCGAGGTTGGAGATAACGTCGTCACGGGTCATGCCGATGCCGTTGTCGGCCAGGGTAATGGTGCCGGCGTCTTTGTCGTAATCAAGGCGGATTTTGAGGTCGGAGTCGCCTTCGTAGAGTTTGTCGTCTTTCAGGGCGGCGAAGCGGAGTTTGTCTTCGGCGTCTGAGGCGTTAGAGATAAGCTCACGAAGGAAGATTTCCTTGTTCGAGTACAGGGAGTGGATCATCAGGTGAAGCAGTTGCTTCACTTCGGTCTGGAATCCCAGGGTCTCTTTGTTTGTTTCTACCGTCATGGCTGTGTTTTTCTCCTGCTCGGGTCTTAAAGTTCGGGGGAGCGGCGTGGTCAGGTAGTCCTTTCCAAAACACGCTCCTTGCGGCACATCCATGTGGCGCTTGGGCTCCGCCATCCATGGCTCCGCACAGTTTTGGAAAGGACTACCTGACCACACCACCAGACTACTCAGTTAGGCCGGCTTTGCACGGAGTCTGGGCTAGCGTGTGGGGGTGCCCTTCCGAAACCGTGCGGAGCCATGGATGGCGGAGCCGAGCGTACACGGACGTATTCACAGCGTGTTTCGGAAGGGCACCCCCACACGCTTGCCTGCACCGAGGCCAGATCTTGAACCAGAGATGGGGGGTCAGCCGGGGCATTTCAACCCCAGTCAAAACCAATTCAGTCTTCGAGGAGGAAGTGCGCGCGGGCCGTGGCGATGGGTTGGGAACGGGACTTCTGCCAGGCCGAGATCATCACATTGGCAACCCGGTTGCCCTGGCGGGTCAGGCGGCATTCGGCGTAGGTTTCCCGGTTAAGGCCGGCGCGCAGGTAGTCCAGGGAAAAATCGACAATTCTCGGCATCCGCAAGGTATCTTGAGACATGATCAGGTAGATCGCTGCCGACATTTCCATGAAGCCACCAATCACCCCACCGTGAATCGCCGGCAAAATCGGATTGCCCAGATTCTCTTCCTTCTTTGGCAACCGGAAAATCAGGTCGTCTCCGAACCGGTCGCACTGCAAGCCAATCCAGGTGGCGTAGGGAATGCTCTCCAGCATGCGGGAGAAGTCGCCGGTTTGTTGGGTGTATTTGAGGATTTCCGGGTCGGTCATTCCTCGCCTCCGGTGATCAGGTCTCGATAGGATTTCGGGGTGGCTTCTTTGCCGATTCGCATGAATGTGCCTACGCAGTTGGCAATCGTCTCCCCGCCTTCCTGATAGGCCTCGCAGCGGGTAAAGATGATGTTCTTGGTGATCTTGTAGGTCTCGGCCCGGGCATAGACAGGCTTGTGGGGTTCGGCCGGGCGCATGTAGTCCACCCGCAAATCCAGGGTCGGGCAAAGTTCGAAGTCTTCCAGGGCACAGATCATGACTGACCCGGAGGCGGTGTCCATTAATGTGGTAATGGCACCACCGTGGATAACGCCGGTATCCGGGTTACCAATGATCCTGTCGCTGTAAGGCAGTTCCATGACCAGATAACCCTCGCCCGCTTCCTTTGCACTCAGGCCCAGTTCACGGGCCTGGTTGAGGGTGTTCACAAACCGGTTAACCCGGTTGATTCGGGTTTCATCGTTCATTCAGGGATGTCCTGCAATTCAGCTTTTCGGGGTGGTTTCTGCAGCCTGTTTACCGGGTACGGGTTCTTCGAACACTTTCCCGGCACGCAGGGCAACCAACGCATCAGACTGGAATTCCCGACGGTAAAGTACGATAACCACCAGGGTAGAAGCCGCTATAAACACCATGGGATGGATAAACCAGGCCACCACGGCCAAGGCGTAATAATAGGACCGCAACCCAAGGTTAAACGCGTCCCCTGCCAGGTTGCAGATGTTGCCGGCACTGCGGGCAAAGGCCTCCCGGGCGGCGGGGCTGGTTTTGGTGTCGTCCGGTAGGGGCGCGCTGCCTATCATCACCGCCACAAAGTTGTACATGCGCATAGACCAGGTGAACTTGAAGAAGGCATACACGAACACCACCAGCAACACCACCAACCGCAGCTCCCAGATTTCCCGGCTGGGTACGGCGCTGAAGGGCATGGTGGCGAACACTTCCATGGCCTCACGGGTATAGCCGAGTGCAGTGATGATACCGGCCAGTATCAGCAGGCAGCTGGATGCGAAGAAGGCACCATTGCGCTCAAGATTACCGACCACGGAAGCGTCCGATATCCGGTTCTCCCGCTTGAGCATTACCCGCATCCAGTCTTCGCGGTACATATCCAGCGTGTTTGAGAGGCAGGCGCGAGTACTTGCCCGATTTCGGGAATACCAGGTGTAGCCTACCCAGCACACCAGAAACCAGAACAAAGCAATGAGTTCCAGGTAATAGCCCATGCGTGGTTGTCGATCCGTTGTAACGTATATGGCAGAGAGGTTGCGTGACAATGATACGCGAAGGTGCATGAACCGGCCACAACCCGGGTGGTCTGACACTAAAACACCGGTCGTACTGTGCTATATAATGAAACACCCAAATCAACAATTGCGCGTCCACGGAACCGGTCGCCCAAAGGAGTCGGATGTGAACCCCGGACAAATTCTGAGACTGACGTTACTCTCGGTGATGTTTCTTGCCATCGCGGGCTGTGCCGTAAACCCGGTCACCGGCAAAAAGCAGCTGTCTTTGATCCCTGAAAGCCAGGAATTGGCGCTCGGGGCCGAGCACTACACCCCAACCCAGCAAACCCAGGGTGGGCAGTTTTATCTGGACCCGGAATTGACAGTCTATGTTCGCGAAGTCGGCATGAAGCTGGCTCGGGTTAGTGATCGCCCCGATTTGCCGTACGAGTTTGTGGTACTCAATAGCAGCGTACCCAATGCCTGGGCCTTGCCGGGGGGCAAGATCGCCATCAACCGGGGCCTGCTGGTCAAGTTTGAGGATGAGGCCCAGTTAGCCGCTGTGATGGGGCATGAGATTGTCCACGCTGCGGCGCGGCACAGCGTGCAACGCATGCAACAGGGCATGCTGATCAGCGCTGGCGTCGCCGGCCTTGGTTTTGCGCTGTCTGATAACGAGTGGGCCGGGCTGATTATGGGCGGCGCGGCCGTGGGCGCCCAGCTGGCTCTCGCACAGTACAGCCAGGGTGATGAGCTGGAATCCGACCACTACGGCATTCGTTACATGAAAGCCGCCGGTTACGACCCTCAGGCAGCGGTTGAGCTGCAAGAGCTGTTTCTGGAATTATCCCAGGGCAGGCAGACAAGTTGGCTGGACGGCATGTTCGCCACCCACCCGCCTTCAGCCAGGCGGGTTCGGGAGAACCAGGCCCTGGCCTCAGAGCTGGGAACCGGTGGCTTCCGGGGCCGCGACATTTACCAACGGCGCATTGCCCTGCTGAAAGAACTCCAACCCGCCTATGACGCCCACGATAAAGCCATGGAACTGGCATCCAAAGGTGATATGAAAGCCGCCCTTGATTCCATCAACAAGGCGATCGAGCTGGAACCGCGCGAGGCCATGTTCTTCGCCCTCAGGGGGCGGATCTACAAAGAACAGAAGCAAACAGAGAAAGCCCAGGCGGATTTCGACAAGGCGGTGTCGCTATACCCGGAGATGTTCCAGTACCAGCTCTACAACGGCCTGAACTCACTGGCCATGAATAATCTGGACAAAGCCCGTGGGCACCTTGAGCGGGCCAATCAGGTGGTGCCTACCTCCATTGCCTATCTGCGGCTTGGCGATATTGCCAGCCGTCAGAACCGTCGGAATGACGCCATTGGCCATTACTCGAAAGCCGCCGAAGCCGGCGGCGATGTGGGCGAGGAAGCCAAAAGAAAACTAGCCGATCTGTCCCAATAGCAAACACGTGGCGGGGATAAAAACCGGGGGCTTAACGCTCCCGGTTTTTTTATGGCTAAAGCATTTGCCACGTTGACGCAAAAAAGCCGTCACAGATTGCATTGACATTTAGAGCAATAACTCTAAAAATCAGTCAAACAAACAACAATCGGATGGCGATCATGCTCGTAAAGCGACTTCAACCGATGATTTCCCACGCAAGGCGGTCCTATGTGGAACTGATGTTCCAGGTAATGGGCCGGGCCCTGCAGGCAATCAGCGAAGTAGACGAACAAACCCGGAACGAAACTCGCGCCCTGCCCGAAGGATTTCTGTTCGAGATGCAGGTGATGCCCAATGGCCCCAAGCTGATCGTTGAGCACACCGGAGATGGCAAACTGCATTTCCACGGCGACAGCGCTCCCCGGCCGGTGGACCTTTCCATTCAGTTCAAGCATATGGCCCATGCGTTCCTGGTACTGTCCTTCCAGGAAAAGACCTCGGTGGCCTTTGCCAACGACCGCATGCTGGTAGATGGTGATGTCAGTTACGCCGTGCGTATGACCCGTGTGCTCAACCGCCTGGAGTCATTCATCCTACCCAAGCTGGTCGCACAGCGAGCGGTCAAGGAATACCCAGCCAACCTGCATCTGCCTGAAAAACTGATCAGCGGTGCCCGCATCTACCTGAAAGTCGCCACCAACTTTGTCGAGACAGTGAGAGCATAATGACCAACAAATACTACGAGTTCTTCTGCCCGGTAAAAGTGATTGCCGGCAAAGCTGCCCTGGAACACATTCCGTTTGAATTGACCGGCCTGGCCGCCAAGCGCCCGATGATTGTTACCGATAAGGGTGTTCGGGCGGCAGGCCTGCTTGACCCTGTGATTGCCGCTTGCGAAGAAAGCGGACTGGAAATCGTCTCTATTTATGACGACGTCCCCCCGGATTCTTCTACAACGGTTGTTCGCGATATCGCCACGGTTTACCGCAAGGAAAAGTGTGATTCCATTATTGCCGTGGGCGGCGGTTCCGCCATTGATACCGGCAAAGCCGTGAACATTCTGGTCTCCGAAGGTGGCGACGACATCGCCAGGTACAGTGGCGCAGGTATTCTGAAGCATCCCCTGAAGCCGTTCTTCGTGGTACCAACCACAGCCGGAACGGGCTCTGAAGTCACATCCGTTGCCGTGATTACCGATGAGAAAAAAGGCGTGAAGCTGCCGTTCACCTCATCGTTCCTGTTGCCGAATGCGGCGATCATCGACCCACGGATGACGCTGACCCTGCCTCCCCATATCACCGCCGCAACCGCCATGGATGCCATGACTCACGCGGTCGAAGCGTTTACCTGCATGGCCAAGAATCCGCTGAGCGATGCCTACGCCACGGCTGCTATCAAAAAGGTGAGCCAGTCACTTCTGTCGGTAATGGACAACCCCAAAGACGAGAACGGGCGGCTTGAACTGGCCCAGGCCTCTACCATGGCCGGCATTGCCTTCTCCAACTCCATGGTTGGGCTTGTACACTCCCTAGGCCACGCAACCGGCGCGATCTGCCACCTGCCCCATGGCCTGTGCATGAGCCTGTACCTGCCGTATGTGCTTGAATTCAATATTGAAAGCATCCGTGAACCCCTGGGTGAACTGCTGCTCTACCTGGAAGGCCCGGAAGTATTCTCGGCAACTCCTGCAGCCCGCCGTGCCGAGGCCAGCATTTCCGCCATCCGCAAGCTCAGGGACGCCCTGCATAAACGCTGTGAGCTGCCCCGTACCCTGAAAGAAACCGGCAAGGTGCTGGAGAGTCAGCTGGAGGCCATCGCCGAAATGGCGCTGGACGACGGCTCCATCATGTTCAACCCGCGGGAAGTCACCAAGGAAGATGCCCTTTCGGTGCTGCGGCGCGCCTGGGCCTGATCCGAGTTAGCTGGGCTGACCCATCGCCCGATGGGTTAGCCTAAAGTCAGATTCACAATGATTGATTTATAGGAGGAAGTCGTTACTATTTAGCAACGTTCTGGCAGGGAGTTGGCCGGGTAAGTTTGATCGTTATACCGCAGTGGCCTGCAACAACCTGAGTTTCTTTGAATGAAAGATCTATTGTCCAGAGCATCGCTTTTTTCACGCCGTAGCCTTGCCATTCTGACGGCGGGCCTGTGCCTGTCCATGGCAGCACACAGTGGCGAAGACCAATCCGGGACCTTCCGTTTCAACATATCCCCCAACGGCTACCCCCCATACCTGATCGTGGATGGCGAGAAGCCCTCCGGCATCATGTGGGACGTGGCCGCACTGATTGTGCCGCGCCTCGGTTACAATCTTGAGTTCATGAAAATTCCAAGAAAGCGGGTCGACCAGATGCTGGCCGACGGTTTCCTGGACGGCACCCCCCGTGCCATCGAATGGACGGAAGAGCCCGAACAGTTTCTGTTCACCAACCCGGTTGTCCATGTAGAAGAAGTGTTCTTCTTCGCAAACGGCGCCGAATTTGAGTACAACCACCCGAGCGACCTGTTCGGAAAAACCGTGGTTACTCACCTGGGCTACATGTACCCTGCCCTTGATTCCTACTTCGAAAGTGAACAAATTCGGCGTTTTGACGTCTCCCGTGACCGGGATATGTTCCGGTTTCTGCTGCACGGCGAACGGTTTGACACGGCCCTGGCTGACCGACTTGTCGGCCAGTGGATTCTGAAAACCGAAGGCATGGCAGAACATTTCAGCAGCTCCGAGACTGCCATCAGCCAGTATGGTTTCCGGATCATGGTTCGCCCGGAGTGGACGGAGTTCGTGCAGGCCTTCAACGAGGAGCTGCAAAGGGTTCGCGAGAACGGCGAGCTACAGGCCATTCTCGCGAACTATCGCTGACAGTTTATTCCAGCCGCCGCAACAGCAGCATGGGTGACACACTGAGAACCGGGCGCAACTGCCAGCGCCCGAACAACGCCAGCAGCACCGCGCTGATGAAAGGAATGGGCAGCATCACCTGCCAGTGCCAGCGGAAATTGCCTTCAAACATTCGGAGCTGTAGTGCATACACCGCAGCCTCTGCTGCAAGTACCCCCATAATACCCGCCACGAAGCCCAGCAGGGCAAACTCCAGCATAGTGCTGCGGGTAAGCAACGACTGCTGGCCGCCCAGGGTGCGAAGCAAGGCGCCCTCCCGCTGACGGTCCCGTAGCGTGGCACTGACCACCGCCGCCATGACCACCAGGGCCGCCGCCAGGATCAGCGCAAGAATGGCTTCAATGGCCTGGGTAACCTGGCGCACAATCTGCTGGATACGCTCAATGATATGATCGATCTCCAGAACCGAGACGGTCGGGAAACTGCGTGAAAACTCGTTCAGCGCCACTTTGTTACCCTCATCCAGATGGAAACTGGTAATCCAGGTACCAGGCATATCCGTAAGCCCACCGCCCGGCGGGAAGGCCATATAGAAGTTGGGTTTCATGCTGTCCCATTGCACCGTACGAATGCTGGTGACCGGCTCTGTGACTGTTTCCGAACCAATGGTGAAGGTCAGGCGATCCCCCATGACCAGCCCCATACGTTCCGCCAGCTCTGCCTCAACCGACACACCGATGGTGTCGCCGGGGGCAAACCACTCGCCGGCGACAATCTCATTATCTTCAGGCAGCTCCGCCATCCAGGTCAGGTTCAGCTCACGGTTCAGGGCACCAATGCGTTCATCCTTGCTCACGGCCTCCAGAACTGGCTGATCATTCAGTTCCGTCAAACGCCCGCGCACCATGGGATAGATTGTATCCAATGGGGCGTCACGCTCTGCCCAGAAGCCTTCCACGTCGTCCACCGCATCCGGCGCGATGTTGATCAAAAAGTGATTGGGGGCATTATCCGGTAACTGGGCCTGCCAGTCGTCCAGCAACGAGGTGCGCACCAGAATCAGCGTGGCCGCCAGCATCAAGGTCATGGCAAACACCGCCATCTGCGCCATGCTGGCCTGCCGATGCCGATACAGACCCACCAGAGCCAGGCGCCAGGCATTACCGCCGCCCCGTACACGGCGCAGGATGGCCACCATAAGCCCACCAACCAGCGCCAACACCGCCAATAAGAGAGCCAGGCCGCCCAACAAGGCAAACACCAGAGCAACCTCGCCCGCGTATAACCAGACCAGACCAAACACGGCCAGAATCGCAATCGCAATATCGGGGATCGCGTCTCGCCCACTTTCCCCGGGCTGCGCCCTTAGAACCCGCATGGCAGCCACATTACGCAGCCGGCGAATGGGCGGATAGGCAAACGCGAACAGGGAAACCAGGGCCGTGAGCAAGGCCGGCACCAGGGCCGAAGGCGCCAGATGGAAATCGACCGGTTGCTCCAATACGTCACTCAACAGGCGAACCAGAATCCAGAACAGCGGCAGCGCCACCAGAAGACCACCAATCACCCCGGCGATACCCCACAGCGCCAACCGGCGCAGGTAAAGGCCGCCAATTCCCCGGCTAGACAGCCCGAGGGTCTTAAGAAGTGCCACGGTATCCCTCTGAGACAAGGCGTACTGCCGGCTGGCAACCGCCACAGCCACTGCCGCCAGCAGAACCGCCAGGCTGCCACCGAGCAACAGGAAACGTTCAGCACGCTCCAGGGACCGGGAGAAGGTTTCGCCATCGCGTACGCTTTCCCATTCATGGCTTGGTTCCAGGCGCGGCTCCAGCCATTGATAGTAATCGTCAAGCAGGTTGTCCGGGCCGGCGAACAAGTACACGTACTCGGCACGGCTGCCTTCCTGTATCACGCCGGTGCCGGGCACGTCGTCCACATGAATCATCACACGGGGTGCCAGGGAAGAAAGCCGGAAGCCGCCGTCCGGCTCCCGTATCAGCAGGCTGGTGATCTCCAGTTCAAGATTACCCACCTCCAGCGTTTCACCAATCTCCAGCTCCAACAAACGCAGCAACCTGGGGTTGACCCAGATCTCGCCCCGCCCGGGGCCGGCGCCCACGGTTTGGCGAGCAGCATCCGCGCCTGGCTGAATTTCGATCTCGCCACGCAACGGGTATTCGTCGCTGACAGCCTTGACCGACACCAGCTGGAACCCGCCCTCACCAAAGACCATGGTGGAGAATTCAATCAGCTGGCCGGTTTCCAGGCCCCGATCACGAGCTTCGTCAATCCATTCACCTGGCACTGGCCGGCCATTTTCCGCCTCAAGCTGACGGTCCGCGGCCAGAAAGGAGCTGGCCGAAGACACCAGGGTTCGCTGCAGCTGGTTGGCGAACAGGGCAATGGTGGCCACGGTGGCCACGGCAATCACCAGGGCCACCAACACAACCCGTACATCACGTTCGCGCCAGTCCCGGCGCACCGACATCAGTTTTTTTGCAGCCGCCATCAGTCAGCCAACTCCCGGGCCGCTTCCGGCTCTGTCAGCACACCGGCTTCAATGTGAAGTTGCCGGCCACACCGGGCTGCCAGGTGTTCATCGTGGGTGACCATGACCAATGTAGTGCCCTGCTCCCGGTTCAGGTCCATCAGCAGATCCGACACCGCCTGGCCCGTGCGGTTATCCAGATTGCCGGTGGGCTCATCGGCAAACAGGATCACCGGGTCTGAAGCAAAGGCGCGGGCAATGGCGACCCGCTGCTGCTCACCACCAGACAATTGCCGTGGCGTGTGGCTCAGGCGCTCACCCAACCCTACACGCTCCAGCAGCTCTTTGGCCCGCGCCTCCGGCGATTCCATCCCCGCCAGTTCGAGGGGCAGCATGACGTTCTCCAGCGCGCTCAGCGCCGGCAACAGCTGGAATGACTGGAACACGAAGCCAACCCGGCTCGCCCGGAGCTGTGCTCGCTGGTCTTCCGTCAGGCTACTGATTTCAGCACCGTCCAGCTCTACTTTCCCTTCGGTCGGGGTGTCCAGCCCGGCAAGCAATCCGAGCAAAGTGGTTTTTCCGGAACCGGAGCGGCCAACAATGGCTACGGACTCTCCCCGATTGATTTCCAGACTGACCCCCTGCAAGATCGTCAACGTATCAGTTTCCAGGCTCACCCGGTGGGTAAGATCGGTCACCCGTAACATGGGGTTTGTGGCGGCTAACTTGGGATCCGTCATCTGGTTCACGGTGGCTCCGTTGTCTGGTGCTGTGTTTTATTGAATCTGTAAAGGGTATACGAATTTACTATGAATACGGTATCGGCGTTGGTCAGATCATTTGCCCTCTCAGCACTGATGTTGCTGTCGCTCTCCGCCCTGGCCAGCCAGAACACACTGCTGGTAGTCGGCGACAGCCTCAGTGCCGCCTATGGCGTGCCATCCGAAACCGCCTGGGTTCAACTGCTGAGGGACAGACTTGATGAACAGGGCCTGAACTGGAACGTTGTGAACGCCAGTATAAGCGGCGAAACGACCGATGGCGGCCTGCGGCGGCTGCCTGAACTGCTTCAGAAAAACCAGCCAGACGTCGTGATCATCGAGCTTGGCGGTAACGACGGCCTGCGCGGCTTTCCACCGAATGTGATCGAATCTAACCTCGCCGACATGATCGAGCAGGTGCGGGATATCGGCGCCACCCCGGTGCTGGTGGGCATGCAGATTCCACCCAACTACGGCCAGCGTTACACCCGCATGTTTGCGGACATCTTCCCGAACCTGTCTGACCGCTACGACACCCCACTGGTTCCCTTCTTTCTCGAGGGCATCTACAACGCCGATGGGTTAATGCAGGAAGACGGCATTCACCCCACCGAAGCCGCCCAGCCGGTGCTGCTGGACAACGTATGGCCTCAGCTGGAGCCGTTAATTCTGGACAGGAACCCCAGCGCCCTGCGCTCAGACCAGTAGTAACCGTCACGGGCCAGCTCGACAAATCCCACATGCCCGCCCCACTTTGGCGCCTCGACGGTAACGTAGGCGCCCAGGACCTTACGGCCTTCCGGGAAACATCGGGCTGACAGGAAGGGATCGTCTACCGCATTAACCATCAACGCCGGTACCCGTATGTCCTTCAACCGAAACAGTGCCGAGCAGCTGGCCCAGTAGTCCTGGGCATCCCGGAAGCCATGCAGGGGTGCGGTGTAGCGGTTATCAAATTCGTGAAAGTTGCGGATGTTGTCGAACCCGGTCACGTCAATCAGATCCGGAAACCGACGGGCCTTTTCCTGCATTTTGCCGTGCAGATCCCTCAGAAAGCGCTGCATGTAGATCCTGCGACTGGGCAGGGCCAGCATATCCGCGCTACCAGCCAGGTCTGCGGGCACCGAATAGGCAACGGCACCGCTGATGCGACTGTCAACCCGCTCACCCTGCTGGCCGAGGTAAAGCAGGGTGAGGTTGCCGCCCATGCTGAAGCCAGACAGGAACAGGTTGTTGTAGTGGCCCTCCAGCGCGTGGGACACCACCGTATGCAGGTCTTCCGTGGCGCCACTGTGATAGAACCGTGGTTGGCGATTCATCACCCCGCCGCAGGATCGGAAGTTCCAGGCCAGCACATCCCAGCCATCCGCCATTAACGCCCGCGCCAGCCCGAGCACATAGGGGCGCCGGCTGTGGCCTTCCAGACCATGGGACACAATGGCCAGGCGGTCACTGCCTTGACGGTACCAGTCCAGGTGCAGTTCGTCGTTATCCGGCGTCGCCAGAACAGCGGTTTCCGGCTGTGGCATGGTCACGTTCCGGAACAGCGTCGGCCACACAGACTGGATGTGCCCGTTACGTAACCAGACCGGTGGGCGGTAGCCCGATTGACTGCGCTTGTGCAAATTTTGACCTTTCTTTTCAGGGGGTTGACGAACACTATTAAAGAACTTAATATGCCCGCCACTTGATGCTGTTCCCCGATAGCTCAGTTGGTAGAGCAACGGACTGTTAATCCGTTTGTCCCTGGTTCGAGCCCAGGTCGGGGAGCCACTTATTCCGAGAAAGCCGCTGATTCAACATCAGCGGCTTTTTCATTTCTGCCTCAGAAAACCTCTTCCCGCTGCATAAACTCCTTCAGAACCTGGTACAGGGTATAACCATCCTGACTACCGATCATTTCACGGATGGAATGCATGGCGAACTGCGGCACACCGATATCCAGCGTGGTCACGCCCAGATTACCGGCGGTCAGCGGCCCGATGGTGCTGCCACAACCCATGTCACTGCGTACCACAAATGTTTGGTGCGGCAGGCCAAGCTCATCACTGATATGCCGGTACAGAGCGGCCGACCGGCTGTTGGTGGCGTAGCGCTGGTTGTGGTTAACCTTGATGACCGGCCCCTGGTTCAGGATCGGACCGTGGTTTTCATCGTGTTTGTCCATGAAATTCGGGTGCACACCGTGGGCGTTATCCGCGGAAATCATCATGGAGCGGGCAATCGCCCTGCCCTTGCCTGCGCCACACCAGCGCTCCAGCACGGCTCCCAGGAATGGCCCCTGGGCACCTTCCGCCGACATGCTGCCGACTTCTTCGTGATCATTGCACACCAGCAGCGCGGCTTCATCACCAGAGGTGTTCAACAGCGACTGCAAACCGATATAGCAGCTCAACAGGTTATCAAGCCGGGCAGAAGCCAGAAACTCTTTACGCAGACCCACGAAGGACGCGCCCTGGGCATCGTAGAAACTCAACTCATAGCCCAGCACCTTACGAATCTTCAGGCCGGATTCACTGACCAACTGCTCACGCAGCAAGTCAGCAAATGAAGTTGTATCGGTTTCCGGCAGTTGCATAACCACCGGAGGCAGGTCGGTCTGGGCATTCACTGAACGATTGCTGTTGGCTTCACGGTCCAGGTGAATGGCCAGGCTGGGAATAATTGCCACCGGCTTACGGAAGTCCACCAGGGTATCCCGAACCTTACCGTCCTCATCCAGAACCGTAACCCGGCCGGCCAACGACAGATCCCGGTCGAACCACGGGTTCAGCAACACGCCGCCGTACACTTCCACACCCAACTGGAAAAAGCCCTTGCGGCGGATTTCGGGGTTTGGCTTTACCTTCAGGCAGGGGCTGTCGGTATGAGCACCCACCATCCGGATGCCGGAAGTCACTACGTCATTCTTACCGGTACGGAGGGCAATGATGGAGGAGCCATTGCGAATGGCGTAATAGCCCCGGCCCTGCTCCAGCGCCCACTCTTCCCGCTCGTCCAGCTGCTGAAAACCGGCGGCATCAAGCCTGGACTTCATGGTACTTACTGCATGCCACGGTGTTGGAGAGGCATTCAGAAATTCAATCAAGTCATTATTAAATTCAGTGTGTTCCATGATCTTCCTGATTGCATGATAATGGCGGCTACAGTATGGCACGAAGCCGGCCCCGCTCCTACCAGGCTGCCGGTTAGTCCCTATACGCACCCAATGATCAACGCCGGAGCCCACTGTGTCGATACCCCGATTCCTGGACATCGAATACTGTCAGACTGACGACGCCCTGTTCCCCGTCGCCATGGCCTGGTCGCTGGCCGACGGCCAGATGAAAACCGTGGTTATAGCCCCGGAGGAAGCCTGGCTGCCAGACGACGGCGATTTGGGCGACTTTGACCTGCGGTACCTGGAAGAACAGGGCGTGCCGCTGCTTGAACTGGTTCAGGAACTCCATCAGGACCTGCCAGACCAGACCGTATACGTGGATGGCATAGACCCGGATGAAATTCTGATCGACCTGATTTTCAGTGCCGTCAGCCAGGATGCCCCTTTCGAGATTGCTCCAATTTCCGAACTGTTTACCGGCATCGACAGCGACACCCTTGAAGACCGCCGTCGGCAACTGATGTTTGACGAAGGCCTGGAACCACAACTCCCGGAGAATGGCGTTTACGCCCTGCTGATGCTTGCGCAGGAGGAAGGCCTTCTGGCTGACCTGTAAGCGGGCCGGCTGACACGGGGAAGTGTGACCGGCGTCTGCGTAACAAAGCGTTACACAAGGCAGAATCTGGCGTCAGCAACGTTACTGACAGGAAGCCGGATAATAATGAACAAGGTCGCACTACGTTTCCTCAGCTCCAGCCTGATGGCCATCAGCCTCGCCCCATTGTCGGCACAGGCACAAGACACTCCTCGTTCTGACAAGCACTACGTTGGCCTACTGGTGACCGCTCTGGAGCACCGCTCTATCGGTGAGCGCACCAAGGAGGATGCCTGGGGCCAAGCCGGTACGCTGGTTATCGGTGGTCACCTGAACGACCTGATTCACGCCGAGATCCGTCTGGGTGGCGGCTTCAACGATGCCGATGTTTCCGGTGGCGACCTGACCCTGGCTGTCGATTACTTCGCCAGCTGGTACATGGGCCTGCACTACCCGATTACCGATTATGCCAACGTGTATGCGCAGGCCGGTTTTACCCACGTAAAAGGCGAGGCAACCCTGCCCAACCGTGAGGAAAGCTACAACGCGCAGTTCCGGGATCTCGAGGGCGATTACCCCGACAGCAGTTTCAGCATCAGCTGGCTGGCCGGGGTGGACTTCGAGGTGTTGAGCAACACCTTCCTGGTGTTTGAGGGTGGGCGGTTGTTCAAAGACACTGGCAGTAGTGCCAATACGTTTCAGTTTTCTACGGGGCTGCGTTACGAATTCTGACCCGCGTTGGATTTCCAACGAATCCAGCGCCAGAGTCTGGCGAGGCAGGTGGGGCCTTCTTTCCTGGAATCTCGGAGGCCATGGATGGCCGGAGCGAAGCGCACATGGATGTGCTCGTAGCGTTTCCAGGAAAGAAGGCCCCACCTGCCTCCTCCCCCGATATCAGGCGCGGTGCTGAATGTGCCAGCAGCGGTGAATCTTCTGATTTCTCTGGAAGTCTTTATCCAGCGTACTGGCGGTCACTTCCTTCACTTCGAATTCTGCCGCCAGGTCTTCGTCCAGTTTAAACTTCCGAAAGTTGTTGGAGAAGATCAACAGACCATCGCTGGATAACCGCTCCATACACTGACGAACCATGGTGCCATGATCCCTTTGGATATCCAGAACACCGGCCATTCGGGCGGAATTGGAGAACGTGGGCGGGTCCATGAAGATCAGGTCGAAGGTCTGGTTGGCGGTTTTGCGGTCCGCCAGCCAGGACAGGCAGTCCGCCTGCTCTACCACGTGCTTGCGCAGGTCGGCGCCGTTCAGGGCCAGGTTGTCCTGGGCCCAGCTCACGTAGGTTTTTGACATATCCAGGCTCAGGGACCGGCTGGCGCCGCCAACGGCTGCGTGTACCGTGGCTGCGCCGGTGTAACAGAACAGGTTCAGAAAGCGTTTGCCACGGGCATGCTGCTGAATCCAGTGGCGCACCGGGCGGTGATCCAGGAACAGGCCGGTGTCGAGGTAGTCTTTCAGGTTTACCTTCAGGGTGCAGCCGTGTTCGTGCACGTTGAAGTATTCGCCGGTTGCGGCCTGTTTCTCATACTGTTTGGTGCCGGTTTGACGCTGGCGTTGTTTGCACACCAGATTCTCGGGGGCAACGTCCAGCACCTCCGGTATGACCGCCAGAGCCTCGGCCAGACGTTCCCGGGCGGCTTTTTCATCGATAGACTTCGGGGCCAGGTACTCCTGCACGTGCACCCTGCCATCGTATAGGTCGATGGCCAACGCGTATTCAGGCATATCGGCATCGTAAAGCCGGTAGCAGCTGACATTCTGCTTCCGCGCCCACTGGCCGATGGTTTTCAGGTTCTTCTTAAGGCGATTACGTAGCATGTCTGCCCGTTCGGGGTTGGCGATGCGTGGCATAACCTGCCCGGGCGCAGCCGGGTCTCGCGGTGTGCGGGCGTTTTCAGGCTGCACCTCGAACAACAACAGCTGCGCTGGCAACTTGCCATTAAACAATTTGTATTGCTTGAAGCTTCGCAGGCCAATGGATTTACCGAATTCCGGTGCACCGGTGAACACGGCCAGGCGCCACCCCGGCAGTTCACGCAAGACGGTTTCACCGAGGGTTTGATAAAGCGCGGCCAGCTCTTTGCGCTCGCTCAGGCGTTCACCATAGGGAGGATTGGTCAGCACCAGGCCCTTATCCGCCCAGTCCAGCTGCCGCTCAAACGCCGATACCGGCCGGGGCTCTACGCTTACGATGTTGTCCAGACCAGCCCGGCGCAGGTTGTTGCGGGCCGTGTCGATCACCCGGTCGTCCTGATCGAAACCGGCAAACGCCGGTATGCGCTTGTTTTTGCCTTCATGTGCGCGGCGCTCGACTTCCTGGCGCAATGCCAGCCAAAGTTCCGGCTGATGCCCTGGCCATTTTTCAAAACCAAAACGCTCAATCTTTCGGCCCGGCGCAATGTCCAGCGCCATCAACGCTGCTTCAATCACCAGCGTTCCGGAGCCACACATGGGATCAACAAAGTCGCCGCCGGCGGCGGCAATTTCCGGCCATCCGGCCCGCAGCAGCAACGCGGCCGCGAGATTTTCCTTCAACGGCGCAAGACCCTGTTCAGTACGGTATCCCCGCATGTGCAAGCTATGCCCGCTAAGGTCCAGCCCAACCGACAGCCGCCCCCGGTTCAGGCGAGCAGAGATGGTGACATCCGGATCTTTTGGTGCGACCGAGGGCCGCGGCAGGCCTGCGCCCCGAATGCTGTCTACGATACCGTCTTTGACTTTCTGGGCACCGAACTGTGTGTTCCGAATTTCTTCGTTCTGCCCCAGGAAAGTCACTCGAAAGCTGCCGTTGACGGGAATGTGCGATTGCCAGTCTAAAGACACCACGCCCTCATAAAGTTCGTCAGCACTACGGGCATCCACCTCAGCAATGTGCAGGATGACCCGGTTGGCCAGCCGGGACCACAAACAGGCGCGATATCCGGCTTCCAGCTCCCCTTCTACCCAGACGCCCGCCGGCGCGTTGCGCACATGAGCCAGGCCAAAGCTTTCCAGCTCATCGGCCAGGAGATACTCAACACCCTTGGGACAGGTTACGAAAAAGACATGCTTGGACAAAATCAACTCCTGGTTTTCTGGATAGAGCCGGTAAGCCGCCGGAATAGCAGCAAAACCCGAATTCGGGCCGTCATCGTTATTTCACAAACCTATAAGAAAAGCTTCATATAGATGAAATAAATAGTGTACATCCGCGCAAGGTTCGTCTTACCTTGTAGTTGACGCGTCGTTCTGGAAGCCAACATAACCGTGCTTCCGTTAACAGGATCCTGACTGCTCTGGCCGGAACTGGCAATAGTGGGTTATCCCGGACGGGTGCCTTCTTTACCATGGCCACGGCAGATGTGTACACGCTTGTTCTGTTAATCCATCAGTGAGGAACGGCATGAAAAGACAGAAGAGAGACATGTACGCTCGTGCATTCAAGCGGGGTTATCTCGCTGGCGTGTCCGGCAAATCCAAAGACAGCTGCCCGTTAGACCAAGCAGAGGTGCGCCAGGAATGGCTGAACGGGTGGCGAGAAGGCCGCACAGATAACTGGGAGGGCATGACCGGCGTCTCCGGCATCCACAAACTTGCCAACGTAACCGCAACGTGACCGCGGTGTTGGCATACCCCGTTTAACCTGATCTCTTTTTAGTTGTAGCTACACCACAATCTGACGCAGTAACCAGAGCAACCAAAACGGGGCCTCCCGCCCCGTACCATGCGAAGAAGCGCTACGGGGTTCGTTCCCCGCAAGGGCCCGCTCAGCGGGCCCGCCTTCTTTCTGGCCTCACTACTTATGCTGTTCTTTCCTGATCGCTTCTACTGCTTCGTTAATCAAAGCTGGGCCTTTGTAAATAAAGCCGGTGTAGATTTGCACCAGTTTCGCCCCTGCCCGGATTTTCTCGGCCGCACTCTCGCCATCAGTGATACCGCCAACGCCAATAATCGGTATTCTGTCCCCCAACTCGGCGTACAACCCCTGAATAACCCGTAAAGACGCCTCGCGCACCGGTGCACCACTCAAACCGCCAGCTTCCTGCTCGTGCTTGTGTCCTTGAACCGCTTCCCGGCTGATAGTGGTGTTTGTGGCAATCACACCATCCAGGCCCGCCTCGAGTAATGCCCCGGCGACAAAGCGAATGCCTGCATCATCCATATCCGGGGCAATCTTCACAGCCACCGGTACATAACGACCAATATTTTTCTCGCAGATCGCCTGTTCGTCTTTGATCGCGTGCAATAGCTGCTTCAACGAGTCGCCGAACTGCAGATCACGCAGCCCCGGGGTATTTGGCGACGACACGTTTACCGTGATGTAGTCGGCATGGGGGTAAACTGCGGCGATGCCCTTACGGTAGTCCTGTTCGGACTGCTCGTTCGGGGTATCTTTGTTCTTGCCCACGTTAATGCCCAGGATACCGCGATAACGACGCTTCTCAACATTGCTCACCAGATGACCAAGGCCTTCATTATTAAAGCCCATGCGGTTGATGATGGCCTGGTTTTCGGGCAGGCGGAACATCCGCGGCTTGGGGTTGCCCGGCTGTGCCAGGGGTGTGACGGTGCCCACTTCAATGAACCCGAAACCCAGGGTTCCCAGGGCATTCAGGTGGTCAGCATTTTTGTCCAGGCCGGCGGCCAGGCCTACCGGATTGGGGAACTCCAGCCCCATGACATTAACCGGGCACGGCTCCGGGCGCTTTGAAACAATATTTATAATGCCGGTTTTGTAGGCCAGATCCAGCCCCCTGAGGGCAGCATTATGGGCCTGTTCCGGGGGCAGCCGGAAAAGTAAATTACGTAGCATGCTGTACATCTTGGAGCTCCTTGCCGAGGGGTGGCCGGAGTATACCGGAAGTTTTCCACACCATCCTCCCGAACCTTCAATACAACGTAAAAGCCCATGCCTCAGCGGCTGGCGGGGCTTTTCCACGGAATCTGTGGATAACTCTGTTGAAAATGTCGGGGCAAGCGTCTCGACCCCTTGATAACTGCGCCAGCCTACAAATTGATCATTTTTTGATCAGTTAATTTTTATTTTAAAATCAATGACTTAAAAAGACAAAATAACCATTTGACGACTTTGGTTACAAAGTGGTAGTGGGTAACGACTTTGTCATCATGTGCATAAATCGACCTGCGTTTCCCGATTAATTCTCCCCAAATTTTCCATTCCTGCTGCTATACTGGCTACCAACAGAATGATCGGAGCCTGAGCCATGGATCAGCCCCCAAAGGCCCATCTACGGACTGACAAGGACTTGCAACAGGAAAAACACGCCGCCTCCCGGGTCACTATTATTGGCATGGTCCTGGATGCAGTCCTTGGTGTGATAAAAATTATTGGCGGCACTCTTTTTCATTCCCACGCCCTGGTGGTGGATGGCATCCACTCGTTTACCGACGTTGTCTCCGACTGGGTTGTTCTCGCAGTGATGCGGCTGTCACGTAAAGGCCCGGATGATGACCATCCCTACGGACATCAGCGCATCGAGACGCTTGGCACACTCCTGCTGGGGAGCATACTGATTGCCGTGGGCGCAGCCCTTGCCTGGGAGAACATTCTGCGCCTGGTCTCCGGAGAGGATCTCGCGGTACCGGGCTGGCCGGTTCTGGTTGCTGCGGGGATATCGGTCGCCTCCAAGGAATGGATCTACCGTTATACCCGCCATGTGGGCATCAAAATTCGATCCGACCTGCTGATCGCAAACGCCTGGCACAGCCGGACAGACGCATTTTCATCGGTCGTTGTTCTGGTTTCCACTGTCGGTGCCATGGTCGGATATGTTTGGCTGGATACCCTTGCCGCTGTGGTTATCTCCGGCATCATTATTCATATTGGCTGGAAATTCACCTGGGACAGCGTCAAGGAACTCGTCGATACCGGACTGTCTGCGGAAGATACCCGGGTGTTGCGAGCCATTGCCATGGACACAGACGGCGTGCGCAATGTTCACGAGCTACGCAGCCGGCGTATGGGTCACGACATACTACTGGATGTCCACCTGGTTGTTCGGCCTGAGATAAGCGTTTCTGAGGGACACCAGATCGGCATGAAGGTGGTTTCCGGCATGAGGGACGCCATCGATAATATCCGGGACATCAACTTTCATATTGATGCCGAGAACGACGAACACACACCGCATCAGACCGACCCACACTTACCCAGCCGCGAGGATATCCGCCACCTGCTGTCGCAGCAGCTCGGTGAGCTGCCACCACATAGCCGGCTGAGACTACATTACCTCAAAAACCGGGTTCATCTCGAAGTCTTCCTGGACGAACAGCATCCCGCACCCGCGTTGACCACCGAAAGCGTCCGGGAGGTGCTGGCACCCTATCCCTGGTTTGGTTCAGTCCGGGTTTGGGTGTCTGCAAGCTGATCAAGCGCCGGTATTACCGGCGCCGGTTTTCTTCCATGCGGGACAGGAACTCCTGCATGACCAGGGTATAAAGCTCGCCGCCCAGGAATTTGTCTTCCACACCGGAATCGATGCTGGGGTTGTCGTTTACCTCAATGACGGCCACCCGGTTGCCGGCCTGTTTGATGTCCACCCCATACAGTCCATTACCGATCAGTCGGGTGGAGTTCAGCGCCGCCTGGATGACATTCCGGGGCACCTCATAGGTGGGCATGGTTTCAAACCCGCCGCTTTCCACCGCCGCGCCACCGTGTTGGTAGATCTGCCAGTGCCCCTTCACCATCATGTATTTGCAGGCATAGATGGCGCGGCCGCCCAACACACCAATGCGCCAGTCGTACTCGGTGTAGAAATACTCCTGGGCCAACACCAGTGCTGATTGCTTGAACAGCTCTTTAAGGCCCGCCCTCAGCTCTTTCTCATCCTTGGCTTTGGCCACGCCCCTTGAGAAGGCGCCGTCCGGAATCTTGATGACCACCGGGAAACCCAGCTCACTGACCACCTGATCAACCGCATCTTTCTGATCTTTGGACAGGATCAGTGTTTTTGGGGTTGGCACCTTGTTGTTCTTGAGCAGGTCCGCCAGGAACACCTTGTTGGTACACCGTAGTATCGAGACCGGGTCATCGATGACCACCATGCCTTCCGCCTCTGCCTTGCGGGCAAATCGGTAGGTGTGGTGATCAATCGCGGTGGTTTCCCGAATGAACAGGCCATCGTATTCCGGCAACCGCATGTAGTCCCGACGGGTAATTCTTTCTACATTGATACCCAGCTTTCGCCCTGCCCGCTCAAATCTTTTTAGGGCGGCCTCATCACTCGGGGGCATTTCCTCTTCCGGGTTCACCAGCATGGCCAGATCAAAACGATAGCGCCGACGCGTTCTCGGCTTGCGCCAGATCATGCTGCTGAAACGGTCGAGCGCCGCCGCAAACACATCCTGTTCGCGCTCATCCAGATCCGCCGGGGCGGCCGGTTTCATGGATTCGATCTGCCACTGCTTGCGGTGGCGGAACACCACTTCCAGAATCGGGCAGGGAAAGCGCTCAAACAAGGCCCGGGCTACCGGCTTGAGATCCACATGCTCTGCCTGGCCAAAATAGGTGCGAATGCGCACTTCGTGGGTGGCATCCCGCTCATCAGTGGCCGGGTCAATTTCCCGCGCTTCCTGCTCCAGCCAACGAATGACGCTGTGATCCAGCTCCTCCAGCTCCAGCGAGAACAAGCCCTTGCGGCTTAAATCGTTCAAGGTCATCACCGAGGGCACCACATGGTGGCCCCGGGCCTCTGCCAACAAAGAGCAGTAATAACCCCGGCTCAGGTATTTCGCGCTCTGGCACAGGTTGATGACACGCACCCGGCTATTGGCGGGGGCAGCAAAATTCAGATACTGATCAAAGGTCAGTACATCCTCGCTGGGGTAATAGGGTGACCAGTCTTTGGCACGGTCCACAACGATTAACAAACGGGACATTAAAGGCATTCCTCCCTGAAAGGTTCAGCCGGGTAATGGGCGCAACAATACGCCGCTGTGACGTCTGGTACAATCCAGGCCGGATGCGTGCTTTTACGCATGATCGCCCGCTATCGAAACCAACCTGTCTCTACCATAATAGCTGCGGTGGAAGTGCTCGCCAGCTTCTGCGATTTTCGCGACCGGGATTTGTTAACCATGCATGATGTTTTGCTTCGACAAGCAGTCGCCGACGATCTGACTGCCCTGGTGCAGCTGGAAAATCGGTGTTTTACCGAAGACCGTATTTCCCGACGCAGTTTCCGACGGTTTCTGGAAATGCCAAGGGACCGCCTGATAGTGGCGGAGCAAGGCTCCGAGCTGGTGGGCTATTGCCTGGTATTGATGAATGCCGCCACCCGTTTGGCGCGGATTTATTCAATCGCTGTATCGCCAACCGTTCGTGGCAGAGGCGTGGGCGAGCAATTGGTGCGGGAAGCGGAGAAGGAAGCCGTAGAGGCAGACCGCATCATCATGCGCCTGGAGGTTCGGGAAGATAACGCCGGTGCCATCAATCTATACAAACGATTGGGCTATCGCCAATTCGGTACCTACCGGGACTATTACGAAGACCATGGCGATGCCCTGCGCTTCGAACGGCGTATTCTTTATTACGAGCCTTCCCGAGAGTATCTCCCGGTACCCTATTACCCCCAAACCACCGAGTTTACCTGCGGTCCCTCTGCCCTGATCATGGCCATGGCTGCCCTGGACGAAGACCAGCAGCTGAACACCCTGGAAGAATTGAAGATCTGGCGAGAGGCCACGACGATCTTCATGCTCGCCGGTCACGGTGGCTGCGGGCCCCATGGCCTGGCCTTGTCAGCCTGGCACCGAGGCTTTGAGGCCAGCGCCTGGATCAGTCAGGAAGGCGCCCTGTTTAAGGATACCGTGCGTAACGACGATAAAAAGCGGGTATTGGAACTGGTGCACGAAGGCTTCCTGCACGACATTGGCCAGACCGGCATCCAGCTGCACCACGACCCACTGACCCTGGAAGCCATGGAAGCCGCCCTGCACGAGGGCCGCATCCCGGTCATCCTGATCAGTACCTGGCAGCTCAACCGCAGTCGTGTACCCCACTGGGTGACCGTGTGCGCCATGGATGAAGACTTTGTGTACCTGCACGACCCGGAAATCGACACTGACGTGGGCGAGACCGTCGCCGACAAACAATATTTGCCTGTCGACAAACGGGTATTTGGCAAGATGTCCAGCTACGGCCGCAACCAACCCTTGCAGGCGGCCGTGATCGTCGGGCCGAAACGGCCCTGATCAGCCGGTACGAATCGCCGCTTCCTTGAGTTCGGAGATCTGGTCCCGCAATCGCGCTGCGGTTTCGAAATCCAGGTCGGCGGCGGCCTTGTACATGTCATCCTCCAGGCGCGTCACTTCCTTGAGCAACTCTTCCGGAGAGCGCTTGCCTGCCTTGACCATATAGCCTTCCGCCTCTTCCGCGGCCTTCTGGCCCGGACGTTCCGCCTTACGGCGACCGCGCCCACCGCCAGTGGCTCCCTCCATGACATCGGCGATCTTCTTGTTCAGGCCTTTCGGGGTAATACCGTGCTCTTCGTTATGGGCCGTCTGCTTCGCTCGCCGGCGTTCGGTTTCGTCAATGGCTCGCTGCATGGAGCCGGTAATGCGGTCCCCGTATAGAATGGCTTTGCCATTGAGGTTACGGGCGGCGCGGCCAATGGTCTGGATCAACGAGCGTTCGCTGCGCAGGAAGCCTTCCTTGTCTGCATCCAGAATCGCCACCAGAGACACTTCCGGCATATCCAGGCCTTCCCGCAACAGGTTGATGCCCACCAGCACATCAAACTCGCCCCGGCGTAAATCCCGGATAATCTCAACACGCTCTACGGTGTCGATGTCTGAGTGCAGATACCGAACGCGAATGTCGTGTTCCATAAGGAAATCGGTAAGGTCTTCGGCCATGCGCTTGGTCAGGGTAGTGACCAGCACCCGCTCCTCCACCGCCACCCGTGCGTGGATTTCCGAGAGCAGGTCATCCACCTGGGTAGACGCTGGCCGCACCTCGATCACCGGGTCCAGCAGGCCGGTCGGCCGAACCACCTGCTCCACCACCTGGCCGGCGTGCTCCGCCTCATAGTTACCCGGCGTGGCCGACACGAAGATCATCTGGGGGGCAATCCGCTCCCACTCCTCAAACCGCATGGGCCGGTTATCCAGTGCCGACGGCAGGCGAAAACCATACTCCACCAGCGTTTCCTTCCGGGACCGGTCACCTTTATACATGGCACCAATCTGCGGAATGGTCACGTGGGACTCGTCCACCACCAGCAAAGCGTTCGGCGGAAGGTAGTCAAACAAGGTGGGAGGCGGCTCGCCAGGCGCGCGACCAGACAGGTAGCGGGAGTAGTTCTCGATGCCGTTGCAGTAACCCAGCTCCATCATCATTTCCATGTCGTAGCGGGTGCGTTCCTCAAGGCGCTGGGCCTCCACCAGCCGGTGGTTATCCCGCAACTGCTGCAAACGCACGTCCAGCTCAGCACGGATATTCTCGACCGCATCCAGCACCTTCTGTCGGGGCGTCACATAGTGAGACTTCGGATAGATGGTTACCCGTGGCACACGGCGCAGTACCTCACCGGTCAGCGGATCGAAGTAGCTGAGGTTTTCCACTTCATCGTCAAACAACTCGATGCGAATGGCCTCCCGCTCCGATTCCGCCGGGAACACATCAATCACATCGCCCCGAACCCGGTAGTTGGCGCGGTGGAACTCGATATCATTACGGGTGTACTGCAGCTCTGCCAGCCGGCGCAGAATCGAGCGCTGATCTATCTGATCACCCCGGTCCAGGTGCAGCATCATCTTCAGGTAGGATTCCGGATCACCCAAACCGTAAATGGAAGATACCGTGGCAACGATAATGGCATCCGGCCGCTCCAACAGAGCCTTGGTAGCAGACAGGCGCATTTGTTCAATGTGTTCGTTGATGGAGGCATCTTTCTCGATGAAGGTGTCAGACGACGGCACATAGGCTTCCGGCTGGTAGTAATCGTAGTAAGACACGAAATACTCCACCGCGTTATCCGGAAAGAACTCCTTGAACTCGCCGTATAACTGCGCCGCCAGGGTCTTGTTATGGGCCATGATGATGGTGGGCCGCTGCACGTCCTGGATCACATTGGCAATGGTGAACGTCTTGCCTGAGCCAGTCACCCCCAGCAACGTCTGGTGCGCAAGCCCGGAATGAATGCCGTCCACCAGCCCGGCGATCGCCTTGGGCTGGTCACCGGCCGGCTGATATGGGGAATCAACTCGGAACACACCTTCACGGGAAACAGTGGCTGATTTACTGGCCATAACTGGCGATTAACCTCCGGGTTCGGCGCCGGCCGCAATACGGCACAACCCCTACAAGAAATTTAGTGTTCTGGCTGCTTCATGATACCATCTGTGCGATCGACGGCTGGGAGAAAAACAGCCAGCACCTTTGGCTCCATAGTTGCCCGGCCGATCGCAGCCCATAAGACGCAGCTTTAAGGAGCTCAAGTTTGGACCTTCAACTTTCCAGCCGAGTACAGGCGATCAAGCCTTCCCCCACCCTCGCAGTCACCAACAAAGCCGCAGAACTCCGCGCGGCCGGTCAGGATATTATTGGCCTGGGTGCTGGCGAGCCGGACTTCGACACCCCCGAGCACATCAAACAGGCAGCCATTGAAGCCATTAACAACGGCCAGACCAAGTACACCGCCGTTGATGGTACGCCGGCCCTGAAGAAAGCGATTATTGCGAAGTTCAAACGGGACAACGGCCTGGAATATGAAGCCAACCAGATCCTGGTAAGCAGTGGTGGCAAACAGAGCTTTTTCAACCTTGCCCTGGCCACATTGAACCCGGGCGACGAAGCCATTATCCCTGCGCCTTACTGGGTTTCCTACCCGGACATGGTGCTGGTGGCTGAAGGCAAGCCGGTGATTATCGAAACCTCTGCCGAGACCCGCTTCAAGATCACCCCCAAGCAGTTGGAAAACGCTATTACCGAGCGCACCCGCCTGTTTGTGATCAACAGCCCGTCCAACCCCAGCGGCATGGCTTACACCCTGGAAGAGCTGCAGGCGATTGGCGAGGTGCTGAAAAAGCACCCGAATATCATGATTGCCACCGACGACATGTACGAGCCGATCCTGTGGACTGGCAAACCGTTCTGCAACATCCTGAACGCCTGCCCGGAGCTGTATGACCGTACCTTCGTACTGAACGGTGTGTCCAAGGCCTACTCCATGACTGGCTGGCGTATCGGCTACGCCGCAGGCCCGGCGAAGATCATCGGCGCGATGAAGAAAATCCAGTCCCAGAGCACCTCCAACCCGGCCTCTATCTCCCAGGCCGCCGCCCAGGCAGCCCTGGACGGCCCGCAGGAGTGTGTGGGCGAGATGGTCAAGGCGTTCAAGGAACGCCACGACTGGCTGGTAGCCGCCCTGAACAAGCTGCCTGGCGTTGAATGCCTGAATGGTGACGGCACCTTCTATGTGTTCCCAAGCTTCCAGGGCGCAATCAATGCCACTGACGGCGTGAACACAGACGTTGAGTTTGCCGAGAAGCTGCTGACCGAAGCGGGCGTAGCCCTGGTTCCGGGTTCTGCCTTCGGCAGCCCGGGCCACATGCGTCTGAGCTTTGCCACCAGCATGGATAATCTGCAGAAGGCGGTTGAGCGTTTGCGGAAGGCGCTTGGCTAAAAATTTTTAGTCAGAGGGTTGACGAGGCGGTATAGCCAACTTAATATACGCGCCTCGTCACATGACGACGTTCCCCGATAGCTCAGTTGGTAGAGCAACGGACTGTTAATCCGTTTGTCCCTGGTTCGAGCCCAGGTCGGGGAGCCACTATTCCGAAAGCCCGCTAGTTCTTTGAATTAGCGGGCTTTTTCGTTTGCTCTCGCTTGTTTCTATTGCCTGCAACTTTTGGCGGTTTGCCTGACTCCTGCCCCAGCCTTTGAGTTTAGCGGGTGGGAACGGATGGATACCCCTCCCGAAAAACGCTACGAGCACATCCATGTGCGCTTCGCTCCGGCCATCCATGGCCTACGAGATTTTCGGGAGGGGTATCCATCCGTTCCTTTTTATGCTCGGTGGCATAGTCCGGTTGTTTAGTGACTGTCCAGTCGAAATCTTATGAGCTCTGACAGGCTGCATTCCACAGTGCTAGGCATCTACGTGACTATTCTTGCGCTGCCTGAACGGCAGTGTGGGACGGCCTTTCCAAAAATCTCGGAGGCCATGGATGGCCGGAGCGAAGCGCACATGGATGTGCTCGTAGCGTTTTTTGGAAAGGCCGTCCCACACTGCAGCCCCACCAAAACAAGCAGGCTAGGGCCACAGCTCAACCACCCGAACAAGGTCAGACCGAGATCACCTCAGCGTGAATGGCCTCAAGGGCAGCCAGAGGGTCGGGCGCCTGGGTGATGGGGCGGCCGATGACGAGGTAGTCGGAGCCGGCTTTGAGGGCGTCGGTTGGGGTCATGATGCGCTGTTGGTCACCTTTATCGGCGGTCAACGGGCGGATTCCCGGGGTGATTAGCTGGAAGTCGGCGCCCTGCTCTGTTTTCAGTCTGGGCGCCTCCTGGGCGGAGCAGACGACGCCGTCCAGGCCGCAGTTTCTGGTCAGGGTGGCCAGGCGGGAAACGTGGACCTCTGCGGAACCGGTGATGCCGATACCGGCCAGGTCCGCATCGGACATACTGGTCAGCACCGTGACGGCGATCAGCAGCGGCTTATCCGCCCCGAACGACTCCAGGCGCTCGCGGCAGGCAACCATCATTTTCTCACCACCCGAGGCATGCACATTTACCATCCACACACCCAGATCCGCCGCCGCAGCAACCGCCGCGGAAGTGGTGTTCGGGATGTCGTGGAATTTCAGATCCAGGAACACGTCAAAGCCCCTGCCCTGCAGTGATTTGACCAATTCCGGGCCGGAACGGGTGAACAACTCTTTGCCTACTTTCAACCGGCATTTGGCCGGGTCCAGCTGATCAGCCAGCGCCAGGGCCGGGTTCTGGGAGGGGAAGTCCAGGGCAACGATGATTTTCGGGTCATTAAGGTTTTGCACGGTCAGGTTCCGGTTCAAAAGGTTAAAACATTATTCGGCTTCAACGCCCTGGATGGGACGCACCGTTTCCCACTGCTTACAGCTGGGGCAAAGCCAGTGCAGCTGCTGGCCTGAGAAACCGCAACTGACGCAACGGTAAACCGGCCGGTTGGCGAGAATCAGGTGGCCAATACGGCTGACAAGGCGGCCTTCGTCTGTGGTCATGCCTTTTTCATAGCCGGCCATTTCCACCAGCCGGAGCAGGCCACGAACAGAAGGCCGAATTTCCAGCTCCTGCCGGAGCAGATCAATAGCAGCGGGGCGACCAAAGGAACGCTCCACCGATTCCACCAGCGCCAGCAACAAACTGGTACTCGGATACTGCTCATAGAGTTTGCGGAGTTTTTTGACCAGCCTGCCTACATCACCGTGTTCCCGCTCGAGCTTCATCAGGCGGTCGATGGCCTCCGGACCAAACTCCGGGTTCTGTTCAAACACCTTCAGGCTTTGATTGCCGGCTTCGCGGAAGTTGCCCTGGCGGATCTGCTGTTTCATCAGCAACAAGGTTGCGCGAACACAGGAGCGGTCGTAGTCGAGGGCCTCCTTGGCCAGTTTCTGGGCAGTCCAGCGATCGTCTTTGGCCAGGGCCGCATCGGACAACTCGCAGGTAATGTACGCCAGTGTTTTGACCATCGCAGGATCTGCGTCGCTACGGGTAAGGGTCTGTGCCACCTGGGCAGCCTTTTCCCACTCCCGCTCCTGCTGATACAGCTCGATCAAGGCCGTAGCAGCGCGGCGGCCGTACTCCCGGTCTCCCATCAACTGATGCAGCAGGGCTTCCGCCCGATCGTGCAGGCCGGCATTGAGATAATCCATTGCCAGCTCCAGGGTAACCTGGGGCGTATAGCGCGCCGGCAGTTCGGGCCGGGCCAGCAGGTTTTGGTGGATCAGAATGGCGCGATCGGTTTCGCCCTTATTGCGGAAATGGCTCCCGATAGACAGATGCAGGCTAACGGTATCTTTATTGACGGCCAGGGACTGCACAAAGTTGTCCACAGCCTGGTCAGAGTAGTTGGTAAACAGGAATTGCAGACGGTCGCGAACGGAATCTTCATCGGAAATGGCCCGGGAGCGGCGCTTGCCCTGGCTACCAAACCTGCCGACCACCCAGCCGGCAGCGACCGCTACCGTCAGAAGCAGCCACTGTAGAACTATTTCCATCAAATTGCCCGGTCGTTCTGTGCCCTGGATTTCTCTAATGCGTGCTCAGCACGCTCGAGTCTTTTTTTGAGAGTCCGCCGGGACACCGACGTACGGAATGTGGCAAGTAAGGTAATCAACACCCCCACAAGGGCGCCAATCACAAACGACATGATAATCCAGACGGCAACACCATGGGGCTGCGTTTCAAACAACAGGAAATTGAGCGAAACGGCCATCTGATTGTTCAGAGAAAACACCAGCGCCAGGAGTATCAGAACCAGAACCAGAACGGTGATTAGGATCTTCTGCAGTCCTGCCATGTCAATATCTCTCCAGACGGGCGCCAGGCCCGATAGTGCGGTGTTCCATCAGCATTGCCTGGAACCGGGTTTAAAAACCCTTCTTCAAGCTGTCATTCACCTGCTCACGCAATTCTTTGCCGGGCTTGAAGTGCGGAACATACTTGGCAGGCAGTTGCACCGCTTCACCAGTTTTCGGATTACGCCCGGTTCGGGCTGCCCGGTGGTGCAGGGAATAGCTGCCAAATCCCCTGATTTCAATACGCTGACCATCGGCAAGGGCCTGAGACATATGCTCGATGATGGTCTTAACCGCTAACTCCACATCCTTGACGGAGAGCTGTGTTTGCTTGGAGGCAATCAGTTCAACCAGTTCGGACTTCGTCATGAGGCGTTTCCCTCTGTCATTATTATTCCGCAGTCAATTACCGGGTCCCAGTGCCTCTAGTTTAGCCAAACCAGAAAAAAACACAAAAAAAACGGGCTCTTAGAGCCCGTTTTTTTGATGCCAACCGGAAAATTAATCCTTATTGGCGTTTTGCTGCTGCATCTGCTCTTTGATCAGATCACCGATGGTGGTCGCACCAGAGGATTCTGCAGTTTTGCTACGTACGTTTTCCAGAGCCTGCTTGTCGTCTTCAACGTCTTTGGACTTGACAGACAGGTTGATTACGCGGTTCTTGCGATCGATGCTGATGATCTTCGCTTCAACTTCTTCGCCTTCTTTCAGAACGTTACGCGCGTCTTCAACGCGGTCACGGCTGATTTCAGAAGCCTTCAGTACCGCCTCAACTTCCTCGTTCAGGGCAATGGTAGCGCCTTTGGCGTCTACTGCAGAAACAGTACCCTTAACGATGGAGCCCTTGTCGTTCAGCTGAACGAACTCGGCGAACGGATCGCTTTCCAGTTGCTTGATACCCAGGGAGATGCGCTCGCGCTCTGGATCAACAGACAGGATAACGGTTTCAACTTCGTCGCCTTTCTTGTACTCGCGAACGGCTTCTTCGCCAGTCTCGTTCCAGCTGATGTCAGACAGGTGAACCAGACCGTCGATGCCACCGTCCAGGCCGATGAAGATACCGAAGTCAGTGATTGACTTGATCTTGCCGGAGATACGGTCGCCCTTGTTGAACTTGCCGGAGAAGTCTTCCCACGGGTTGGCAACGCACTGCTTGATGCCCAGGGAAATACGACGACGCTCTTCGTCGATATCCAGGATCATCACTTCAACTTCGTCGCCTACCTGAACAACCTTGGACGGATGGATGTTCTTGTTGGTCCAATCCATTTCGGATACGTGAACCAGACCTTCAACACCCTCTTCCAGCTCGGCAAAGCAGCCGTAGTCAGTCAGGTTGGTAACGCGTGCAGTAACCTTGGCACCTTCAGGGTAACGGGCCTTGATTTCTACCCACGGATCTTCACCCAGCTGCTTCAGACCCAGAGATACGCGGTTACGCTCGCGATCAAACTTCAGGACCTTAACATTGATTTCGTCGCCCACATTCACGATTTCGCTCGGATGCTTGATGCGCTTCCAGGCCATATCGGTGATGTGCAGCAGGCCGTCAACACCGCCCAGATCTACGAACGCGCCGTAGTCGGTCAGGTTCTTGACGATACCCTTGATTTCCAGACCTTCGGTCAGGGTTTCCAGCAGAGCTTCGCGCTGCTCGCTGTTTTCAGCTTCCAGAACGGCGCGGCGGGAAACAACCACGTTGTTACGCTTCTGGTCCAGCTTGATAACCTTGAATTCGAGTTCTTTGTTCTCCAGGTGCGCAGTGTCGCGAACCGGACGAACGTCTACCAGGGAACCCGGCAGGAAGGCACGGATGCCAGCCAGATCAACAGTGAAACCACCTTTGACCTTGCCATTGATAATACCCTTGACCACTTCTTCCGCTTCGAAGGACTTCTCAAGTACCTTCCAGGCTTCAGCGCGCTTGGCCTTCTCACGGGACAGACGGGTTTCACCGAAACCGTCTTCAACTGCATCGAGAGCCACATCGACAACGTCGCCGATAGCTACTTCCAACTCGCCTTTTTCGTTCAGGAACTGGGAGGCGGGGATAACGCCTTCGGACTTCAGTCCGGCGTTAACGGTGACCCAGTCGTTATCGACGTCTACAACGGTTCCCTGAACAATGGAACCTGGTTGCATATCGATTTCTTTCAAACTTTCTTCGAAAAGATCCGCAAAGCTCTCGCTCATTATGTGCCCTATATGATCAACGCAAGTGTGCTCCGTGCCGCCAGCAACACGGTCTGTTAACGATTTCCGGAATCAGCCAGCGGCTGGCAATTTAGCGCTGTTTCCGGCATTCCAACAACAAAAAGGTGTAGTCAGGCCTGACCTGCTGCGGCCATACACCTGTCTAACACCTCTTCTATACTCAAACCCGTAGAATCAATGACTTGCGCATCATCTGCAGGCTTGAGAGGGGCCGCTGACCGGTTCATATCCCGATCGTCACGCACCCGTATCTCTTCCAAAAGGGCGTCAATGTTAACATCGACCCCTGCTTGCTTCAACTGATTATAACGGCGCCGCGCCCGCTCCTCGGCACTGGCGGTCAGGAATATCTTTACCGGCGCATCGGGGAAAACCACCGTTCCCATATCCCGACCATCTGCCACCAGCCCGGGCAGCTGCCGAAAATCCCGCTGGCGTTGCAACAGCGCATCCCGCACCGGCTGTATCACCGCCACCTTTGAGGCATTGTCGCCACAGGTTTCAGTGCGGATTTCCGAGGTTACGTCCTCACCTGCCAGCACCACCTTTACCGGGTGGCCTTCGCCGGTGGGCTCGAAAGCCACATCCAGGGTGGCCGCCACCTTTACCAGACCGGCTTCGTCATTCAATGCCACGCCCTGTCGCATAGCCGCCAATGCCGTCAACCGATAAAGCGCCCCACTGTCGAGCAGATGCCAGCCAAGCTTTCTGGCCAGCATCTGAGTGATGGTACCTTTACCGGAACCTCCGGGACCATCAACGGCGATTACCGGTGCCTTGCTTTGGGTCATTAAAACTCGCCTTCTGTACTGATTTGAATGCCAGTCTGTTTGGCCAGGTCAACAAAGCCCGGGAACGACGTAGCCACATTTGCACAATCGTTGATGCGGATAGGGCCAGTGGCTCGCAGAGAGGCAACGGCGAACGACATGGAGATCCGGTGATCTTCATGGCTTTCAACCGTGCCGCCACCAATGGTCTGGCCGCCCTCGATGACAATACCATCCGGAGTAACCGTGGTTTCAACGCCCAGAGCCGCAAGCCCGTCCGCCATGACCTGAATCCTGTCACTTTCTTTTACCCGAAGCTCTTCTGCCCCACGCAACACGGTGCGGCCCTTGGCGCAGGTTGCAGCAATAAACAGCACCGGAAATTCGTCGATCGCCAGCGGCACCTGGTCTTCCGGAATATCAATACCGCGCAGCTCTGCGGACCGAACACGCAGGTCAGCCACGGGCTCGCCGCCAATCACCCGCTCTTCGAGTACCTCAATGTTGGCACCCATCTGGCGAAGGATATTGATCACCCCTACCCGTGTCGGGTTCATGCCAACATGGCGCAGGGTCAGGTCGGAATCCGGTGCGATACTCGCCGCCACCAGGAAGAATGCCGCCGAGGAAATATCCGCCGGCACGTCAATGGCGCAGGCAGTCAGCTTGCCACCACCGGTGACGCTGGCTGTGGCACCATCGCGGTGAACGTGGTAACCGAAGCCCTCCAGCATTCGTTCGGTATGGTCACGGGTCGGTGCGGGTTCAGTTACCGACGTCACGCCTTCGGCGTACAGGCCCGCCAGCAGCAGGCAGGACTTGACCTGGGCACTGGCAACCGGCATTTCATAGTGGATACCGGTCAACGGGTTACCGCCGCGGATCCTGAGCGGTGGGCGACCACCCTCGGCGGTATCAATCACCGCACCCATCGCACGCAGCGGGTCAGCAACCCGGCCCATTGGGCGCTTGGACAAGCTGGCATCGCCGGTTAACTCGGAGTCAAACGGCTGCGCCGCCAGCAGGCCAGAGAACAGGCGCATAGCCGTACCGGAGTTACCCAGGTACAGAGGGCCGCGCGGTGCCTGGAGCCCGTGCATACCCACGCCATGAATGCGCACGAAGCCGTCTTCCGGGCCCTCAATGGTTACGCCCATATCCCTGAATGCCTGCAAGGTGGCCAGGCTGTCTTCGCCTTCCAGAAAGCCCTTCACCTCGGTAATACCTTCGGCCAGGGCACCCAGCATGATCGACCGGTGCGACATGGATTTGTCACCCGGAACCCGAATGTCACCCCGAACGGTACCGCCGGGCTGCATAGAAAAAATAACCTGCTTGTCGGTATTGTTAGTCACGTAAGCCTGTCCTGAAAGCATCTTCGAAAAATGTTCCCGCGCCGCTTTGGCGCGACTGAAAACCCGCAGCAGGGTTGCGCCATCGCCATTGGCAATGGCCGCCCTGAGCTGATCCAGGTCTTGGGTAAAATGATCAATCACGCGCAACACGGCATCGCGGTTTGACAAAAAAATGTCATGCCACATTACCGGATCACTGGCGGCAATGCGGGTGAAGTCCCGGAAGCCACCGGCGGCGTACCGGAAAATGTCCATATTCTGGTCTTCGCCCGCCAGGGTGTCCACCAGGGAAAAAGCAATGAGATGGGGCAAATGACTGGTGGCCGCCAACACTTCGTCGTGATACGCCACCGACATGGTCAGGACCGTTGCACCGGTGCCCTCCCACAGAGCCGTTAGCCCTGAAAGCGCCGCCGCATCGGCATCGTCGGCCGGGGTCAGAATGACTTTGTGATTGGCGAACAGGTCCGGGTTGGCCGCCCGGATACCACTTTTCTCTGAGCCGGCAATCGGATGCCCGGGGATCACTCTTGGCGACAGTTTGCCGAATACGGCTTTAACATCTGCGACGAAACTGGACTTGGTGCTGCCGACATCGGTCAACACTGCGTCACTCGCCAGCCAGGGTCTTATCTGTTCAAGCACCACCCGCGTTGCCCGCACCGGCACGGCCAGGACCACCAGATCACTGCCTCGCACCGCCTGTTCCAGGGTGGTCGCTGCCTGGTCAATAACACCGAGGTCCACGCCCAGTGCCGCGTCTTCCGGTTTTTGATCAAAGCCCACGACAACCCGCGCCAGGTTGTGGCTGCGAATGGCGCTGGCGAGGGAACCACCTATCAGCCCAAGGCCAATGACAGCAACACGCTGAAAAAGAGGCTGGTTATCAGCCACCTCAGCCCCCCTGCCCGGCAGCCGCCAGGGACTGGGACAAGGCATCCAGGAATCGCTCGTTTTCCTCTGGGAGCCCCACCGACACCCGCAGGTGAAGCGGCATGCCATAGCCGGCAATCGGGCGAACAATCACACCATGAGACAGTAGCGACTGATAGATTCCCTGGGCCTGATCACCCACTTCAACGGCAATAAAATTACCCGCAGATGGGATATAAGGCAGGCCTATTAATTCAAAGGCTTCCGATAGCTGACGCAGGCCAGCCGCATTCACTTCCCGGGAACGATTCAGATAGGCTTCATCCTGCAAAACCGCCGTGGCCGCCGCAAGGGCGACCGAGTCAACATTAAACGGCTGCCGCACCCGGTTCAGGATATCAGCAATGGCGGGCGAGCTTATGGCATAGCCAACCCGTAACGCGGCCAGGCCCCAGGCTTTGGAGAAGGTGCGACAGACGATCAGGTTCGGATAACGTTCAAGTAGCTTGATGCCATCCGGGTATTCCTCGCCGGTCAGGTACTCGCAGTAGGCTTCATCCAAAACCACCAGCACCCGCTCCGGGATTTTATCCAGAAACGACTCAATGGCTCTGGCGGTATGCACGGTTCCGGTAGGATTGTTGGGGTTGGCCACAAACACCAGCTTGGTGCGTTCGGTCACCGCCGCCGCCATGGCATCCAGATCGTGCCCCCACTCTTTGGCGGGAACCGGCACCCCTTTGGCACCAATGGCCTGGGTAACGATGGGATAAACCGCAAAGGCATATTGGGAAAACACCACTTCACTCTCGGTGTCGGCAAAACAGCGGGCAATCACCTCGAGCACATCATTAGAGCCGTTACCCAAGGTAATCTGATCCATACCCACGCCGAACCGGTTGGCCAGTGCCTGTTTCAGCTCAAAGCCGTTGCCATCAGGGTACAGGCAAAGTTCTTCCAGCGCTTTACGAGCGGCCGCCAGGGCCTTCTCGCTGGGCCCCAGAGGGTTCTCGTTGCTGGCCAGCTTGATGATCTCCGCGGGATTCAACCCCAGTTCCCGGGCAAGCTCCTCAATGGGCTTACCGGGCTGATACGGAGACAGAGCCTGAACACCTTTTACCGCAAGACTCTGGTAATCCACTGCCATTCAACTTTCCTCCCGTTGAGGTCTGTTCAGGAATCAAAGCACGCCGATGGGATAGGAGCCCAGGCGCTTCAGCTCCACGGCTTCCTGGTCGATTTCTGACAACACTTTCTTTACCTGCTCATCTTCCACGTGCCCCTCGAAATCGATGTAGAACACATAGGCCCAGGTACCGCTGGGCGACGGCCGGGTTTCGATGCGAGTCAAGCTGATGCCATGGCGATGGAAAGGCTCCAGCACCGCATACAGGGCGCCAGGTTTGTTGCGCATGGAAACCAGTACGGATGACTTGTCCTGGCCGCTGGCCGGCACCTCTTCGCGCCCGATAATAAGGAAGCGGGTGGTGTTGTCCGGGCGGTCCTCAATGCTGCTGGACAGCTTTTCGAGGCCGTACAGCTCGGCGGCCATATCGCCGGCAATCGCGGCGGAGCCGGGCTCTTCCGCCGCACGGCGGGCTGCTTCCGCATTGCTGGAAACGGTGATTCGCTCAATGCCGTAGCGGTGCGTATCCAGCCACTGGCGGCACTGGGCAAACGACTGCTGATGGGAATAGATGCGGGTAATGTCCTGGTCTTTGTGTTTGGGGGCGACCAGCAAATGGTGGTGTATGCGCAGCTGCACCTCACCGCAAATCTTCAACGGCGAGGAAATAAACATATCCAGCGTGTGGTTGACCATGCCTTCGGTGGAGTTCTCCACCGGCACCACACCGTATTGGGCCGCACCGGATTCCACCTCACGGAACACTGCGTCAATGGCTGGCAGCGGAACGCTGATAACCGAATGGCCAAAGTGTTTGAGCGCCGCCGCCTGGGTAAAGGTGCCCAAGGGCCCCAGGAACGCGATGTGCATCGGTTTTTCCAGCGCCAGGCAGGCAGACATGATTTCCCGGAACAATCGGGCCATCTCTTCGGCCGGCAGCGGCCCCGGGTTCTGCTCCTTGATGCGGCGCAGCACCTGGGCTTCCCGTTCGGGACGGTAGAAGAACACGTTCTGGCCAGGATTGGCAGCCATCTTCACATTGGCCACTTCCTGGGCACACTTGGCGCGAGCACTGATCAACTGCATGATCTGTTGATCAAGGCTGTCTATTTCGTCCCGCAGTTCGCCCAGGCGGGTCTTCTCATCCGTCATGATCAGCCCCGCTCCTTCGCAAATTCCGCCATATAGTCAATCAACGCATCCACGCCCTCTTCCGGCATGGCGTTGTAGATACTGGCGCGCATACCACCCACAGAGCGGTGCCCCTGCAAGTTGAGCAACCGGCGCGCTTCTGCACCTTTCAGGAACTCACCATTGAGAGTATCGTCCGCCAGGGTAAACGGTATGTTCATCCAGGAACGGAAGCGCGGCTCAATGGGGTTGGCGTAGAAATCATTGGTGTCGATAAAGTCATACAACTTCCGGGCTTTACGGGCGTTGATTTCGCCCATGGCTTTCACGCCACCCTGCTCTTTCAGCCACTTGAACACCAGGCCAGACAGGTACCAGGAATAGGTGGCCGGGGTGTTGTACATGGAGCCGTTATCCGCGATGACCTGATAGTTCATCATGGTCGGCGTTTCCTTACGAGCCTTACCCAGCAAGTCTTTGCGGATAATGACCACCACCAGGCCCGACGGCCCGATGTTCTTCTGGGCGCCAGCGTAAATCAGCCCGAACTTGTTGATATCCACCGGGCGTGACAGCATGGTGGACGACATATCCGCCACCAGCGGCACCCTGCCGCTGTCCGGAATGAAGTCGTATTCCAGGCCACCGATGGTTTCATTGGGGGTGTAGTGCAGGTAAGCGGCGTCGGCACGGGTGTTCCAGGTTGACTGATCCGGAATGGAGGTAAACCCGCCATCCTCGGAGCTGGCCACCACATTCACGTTACCATAGCGCTTGGCCTCAGCAATGGCCTTTTTGGACCAGATACCGGTGTTCACGTAATCGGCCGAGGACTTGTCACCCAGCAGGTTCAGCGGAATGGTGGAGAACTGACTGGAAGCTCCACCCTGCATGAAGAGTACGGCGTAATCATCTGAAATGCCTGCAAGTTCCCGAAGGTCCTTCTCAGCCGCATCGGCAATGGCCACAAACTCGTCACTACGATGGCTCATTTCCATAACCGACATACCGGTGCCACGCCAATCCAGCATCTCGTCACGAGCCTGCTTCAGCACGGCTTCCGGCAAGGTGGCCGGACCGGCACAGAAATTAAACGCCCTGCTCATTCTTCGGTTTCCTCGCCTTCTACTTCGACGTCGTCGTCATCAGACTCTGCAATACGCTCCACACCCACCAGGCGCTCATCTTCCTGAGACAGGCGAATCAGGCGCACACCCTGGGTGTTGCGGCTGAGCACCGAAACCTCATCAGTGCGGGTACGCACCAGGGTGCCCTTGTCGGAGATCAGCATCATCTCGTCGCCTTCAAACAGCTGAAGCGCCGTCACCAGGTTGCCGTTACGCTCTGAACACTGCATGGCGATAACGCCCTGACTGCCACGGCTGTATGCCGGGAACTCATCAATGGCGGTACGCTTGCCATAGCCGTGCTCACTGGCAGTAAGAATCACACCGCCTTCCTGCGGGATGATCAGGGACACAACATGGTGGCCTTCCGGCATCTTGATACCACGTACACCACGGGCGGTCCGGCTCATCGGGCGTACCTGCTCCTCCTGGAAACGAACGGCTTTGCCCGCAGTGGAAAACAGCATCACTTCGGCGGAACCATCGGTAATGGCCGCGCCAATCAGGGTATCGCCTTCGTCCAGGTTCAAAGCAATCAGACCACTGCTGCGCGGACGGGAGAAGTTCGGCAGCGGGGTTTTCTTGACCACACCGGCAGAGGTGGCCATCAGCACAAACTGATCTTCCGGGTAATCCCGCACCGGCAGGAACGTAGTGATACGTTCATCTTCTTCCAGCGGCAGAATGTTGACCATCGGCCGACCACGGGAACCACGGCTGCCCCGGGGAATCTCGAACACCCGCAACCAATACACTTTGCCACGGTTAGAGAAACACAAAATCGTATCGTGGGAGTTGGCCACCAGCAGCTTCTCGATGAAGTCTTCGTCTTTCATCGAGGTTGCTGCCTTACCCCGGCCACCGCGGCGCTGGGCCTGGTAATCTTCCACGGCCTGGGTCTTGGCATAACCACTGTGGGAAATGGTGACCACCAGGTCTTCTTCATCGATCAGGTCAGCAATCGTCAGGTCGCGCTGCGAACTGGTGATCTCGGTACGGCGCTCGTCACCGAACTCGGCTACCACGGCTTCCAGCTCTTCGCGGATGACCTGCATCAGGCGGTCCGGGTCTGCCAGAATTTCCAGCAGGCCGGCGATCTTCTCGAGGATATCCTTGTACTCATTCTGGAGTTTTTCGGTTTCCAGGCCGGTCAGGCGGTGCAGACGCATATCCAGAATGGCCTGGGTCTGCTCCGGAGACAGGTAATAAAGGCCATCGCGCAGGCCGTAGATCTCCGGCAGATTGTCCGGGCGGCAGGCGTCTTCACCGGCACGCTCCAGCATGGCCAGAACATCACCCGGCACCCAGCCCTTGGACATCAGCTTTTCTTTGGCTTCCACAGAGCTCGGTGATGCTTTGATCAGCTCGATCATTTCATCGATGTTGGCCAGGGCAACCGTCAGACCTTCCAGGATATGCCCGCGCTCGCGGGCCTTGCGCAGCTCATAGATGGTCCGGCGCGTCACCACTTCACGGCGGTGGCGAACGAACGCATCGAGCATTTCCTTCAGGTTCAGAATCTTCGGCTCGCCGTTGATCAGCGCCACCATGTTGATACCGAACACGGTTTGCAGCTGAGTGTGGGCAAACAGATTATTCACGATCACTTCGGGGTTTTCACCACGGCGAAGCTCGATCACCACCCGGATGCCTTCCTTGTTGGATTCATCACGCAGCTCGGTGATGCCTTCCAGGCGCTTCTCTTTAACCAGTTCAGCAATCTTTTCAATCAACCGGGCCTTGTTCAGCTGGTAAGGCAGTTCGGTGATGATGATGGCGTCACGATTGGTTTTCTTGTCGTGCTCAATCTCGTGGCGGGCGCGGATGTAAATGCGGCCACGACCAGTGCGGTAGGCTTCAACGATACCGGCACGGCCGTTGATGATGCCCTGAGTCGGGAAATCCGGGCCCGGAATGAATTCCATCAGCTCGTCGATGGACAGGTCTGGATTATCAATCAGCGCCAGACAACCATTGACCACTTCGGTCAGGTTGTGGGGCGGAATATTGGTCGCCATACCCACGGCAATACCGGAAGAACCATTGACCAGCAGGTTCGGTACACGGGTAGGCAGGACTTCCGGAATACGCTCGGTGCCGTCGTAGTTGTCGACGAAATCCACGGTTTCCTTGTCCAGGTCCGCCAGCAGCGAATGGGCAATTTTCTCCATGCGGATTTCGGTGTAACGCATGGCGGCGGCGTTGTCGCCGTCGATGGACCCGAAGTTACCCTGACCATCCACCAGCGGGTATCGTAAGGAGAACGGCTGAGCCATACGAACAATGGTGTCGTAAACGGCTGAATCACCATGGGGGTGATATTTACCGATAACGTCACCCACCACACGGGCGGATTTCTTGTATGCCTTGTTCCAGTCGTTACCCAACTCGGACATGGCGAACAGCACCCGACGGTGCACCGGCTTGAGGCCGTCACGCACGTCTGGCAGAGCCCGGCCGACGATAACGCTCATGGCGTAATCGAGGTAGGACTGCTTCAATTCGTCTTCAATATTGACCGGCAGGATCTCTTTGGCTAACTCACCCATCGAGAAAGGTTCCTTTGCGTTATCTGGAAGTCGTACCGGGGCCGTTTCCGGGCCCCGTCTTTATTCTTCAACAAGCCGCCAAGCATACCACAGTCCACTGCCCCGAGGGGCGACTGTGGCACAGCCTTAATCGAACACTACGGTCTTGTTTTCGTAGGTAATCACGCGGTCTTCGATATGAGACCGAAGGCCGCGGGCCAGCACGTTCTTTTCAACGTCTTTGCCCAGCCGAACCATATCTTCAATGGAATCGCTGTGGCTGATGCGAATCACGTCTTGCTCAATGATCGGACCTTCGTCCAGGTCCTGGGTCACGTAGTGGCAGGTGGCCCCGATCAGCTTCACGCCCCGGCTGTAGGCCTGGTGATACGGGCGGGCCCCGGCAAACGACGGCAGGAAGCTGTGGTGAATGTTGATCACCTTGCCAGCGTACTTTTCGCACAGCTCAGCCGGCAGAATCTGCATGTAACGCGCCAGCACCACCACGTCGGCATCGTACTTCTGGAAAAGCTCTTCAATGTGAGCAAAAGCTTCTGCCTTGTTTTCCTTACTGACCGGTATATGGTGATAGGGAATATCGTGCCATTCCACCATCCGGCGAAGGTCATCGTGGTTGGAAATAACCGCCACCATTTCGGCGTTCAGTTCCTTGCTGTGCCAGCGGTGCAGGAGGTCCGCCAGACAGTGTGATTCTTTGCTGCACATCAGGATGACGCGTTTGGGCCGGGCGGAATCGGCGATGTGCCAGCGCATGTTGAATTCGCGGGCAATCGGTTCGAACGCGGCGCGGAACTGATCAAGCCCGAAGGGGATCGACTCAGCCTTGATCTCGTGACGCATGAAGAACCAGCCAGACTGAGTGTCTGAATGGTGGCTCGCCTCGGTAATCCAGCCGTTGTAGGTGGACAGAAAATTACTCACCTTGGCAACAATCCCTACCCGGTCCGGGCAGGAAATAACAAGACGATAGGTATGCTCCATTAAGCCTTTCCTTAACTTGAATCCGGGAAAGCGGGTGCGCCGGAAAACCACAGACATCCGCCTGCGGTGGCGTGCCTGAGCGCACCGGTAAAAATGACCGGCTATGATAGCCTATCTGGCAGCCAGAAACGAGGAATCCAATGACACACAGAGTGATCCACAGCCCCCGGCCAAGAATTCCACTGAGGCGCCTGTGGGGCCTGACAGCCGCATTGATAGCGTTACTGGTACTGAATGCCGCCTACGCCAGCAATCAGGCCATCCTTGAGGGCGAGCGATTCCACCCGGTTCAGGCCACTCAGGGCATGGTAGCCACCAGTCACACCCTGGCCAGCGAGGTGGCCCTGCAGGTTCTCAAAGACGGCGGCAACGCCATGGATGCAGCAGTTGTGGCAGGTTTTGCTTTGGCGGTAACCCAGCCCCGCTCCGGCAACATCGGTGGTGGTGGCTTTCTTTTATATGCGCCCGGTGACGGCAGCGCGCCAGAGGCCATCGACTACCGGGAAACCGCCCCGGCCGGCGCCAGCGAAACCATGTTCCAGGATGACGAGGGCAACGTCATCAGCCAACGCAGCCGGTTTAGCCACCAGGCCGCTGGCGTTCCCGGCACGGTCGCCGGCCTGGCCCTGGCATTGGAACGACACGGCACTCTCTCATTAAAGGAAGCCTTGGCCCCGGCCATCCAGCTTGCGCAAGAGGGCTTCGTGGTTCCCCATCGTTTCACCGAAGGCCTGGAACAAGCCAGAGAACGCCTGCAACGCTGGCCCGCTACCAAGGCGACCTTTTATAAGGAGGACGGTTCGGCACCGCAACCAGGTGAACTATTCAGACAACCCGACCTGGCTGACACCCTTAAACGCATTGCAGAGCATGGCCCAGCGGGTTTTTACCAGGGGAAGACCGCCCAGTTGATTGTTGATGAGATGCAACGCCACGATGGCCTGATCACCCTGGATGACCTCAAAGCCTATCGGCCCGCCGTCCGGCAACCGGTACATGGCCAATATCGTGGTTACGACATCTACTCCATGTCGCCACCCTCCTCCGGCGGCACCCATATCATCCAGATCCTCAACATCCTTGAGGGCTTCCCCATCACAGAGATGGGCCACAATTCCGCCGCGACCATTCATCACATGGCCGAGGCCATGAAACTGGCCTATGCCGACCGGGCTGAATACCTGGGCGATACCGATTTCGTGGAGGTTCCGCTGCGCGGGCTGACCAGCAGGGCCTATGCGGCAAAGCTGCGAAAAGGCATCAACCCGGACAAAGCACGGCCCGCCAGCGATATCAAACCCGGCCAGCCGGCTGCCCATGAAAGCCCCGAGACGACTCATTTTTCCGTGGTGGACCGCTGGGGCAATGCGGTATCCAACACCTACACCATCAACTTCAGCTATGGTTCCGGCATTACCGTTGCGAGCGCTGGTTTCCTGCTCAATAACGAAATGGATGATTTCAGCGCCAAGCCGGGTGAGCCCAATGCCTACGGCCTGATCGGCGGCGAGGCCAACAAGATCGAACCGGGCAAACGCATGCTCAGCTCCATGTCCCCGACCGTGGTGCGCAAAAACAACCGCAACTTCCTGGTAACCGGCAGCCCGGGCGGCTCCCGCATCATCACCACCACCCTGCAGGTTCTGATGAATGTGATAGACCACAACATGAACATCCAGACCGCTGTTGCCGCGCCGCGCATCCACCATCAGTGGCTGCCTGATGAAATCCGCATGGAACAGGGCATCAGCCCGGACACCATCCGCCTGCTGGAGGCCAAAGGCCATGAGGTCACCACCAGCGCCGCCATGGGCGCTATCCAGAGTATTATGATTGGAGACGATGGCACCCTCTACGGCGGTGCCGATCCACGCCGGAGCACGTCATCGGCGATGGGCTTTTAACCGGGCGGGAATTGACCCGCCTCAGACTGTTTGGGAGGCAAATCATGTATCTTTCTGTACAGCTGAGCTGTTATCCGCTTAAAGACGATTACAAGCAACCGATCTGGGATCTGATTGATCGCCTGAAACAAACCGGCCTGGAAGTCTATCCTGGGCGTATGAGCACCGAAATTTTCGGCGACTATGATGAAGTAATGACTGTGCTGTCCGATACCATGAAGTGGTCTTTCGAAACCTACGGAAAATCGGTGTTCGTGGCCAAGATCATGGAGGGCGACCGGAGGCCGAGATGACCAACCCGAACGAACCAGGCAAACCCGATAACAACGACAAGCCTCAACCAGCCATACCGAACCAGTATTCATTCCTGTGGCTGAGCGCTGCCTTTTTCCTGATGTTTTTGTGGCTACAGGACACCGGTCGCTCGCAGCAGCAGGAACTGGCCTATTCCGAGTTTAAAGAAGCGGTACTGAACGGGCAGGTGCAGGAAGTCACCCTGCGCAACGAAGAAATCCGTGGCCGGTTTACCGAGGCCGGTGCCGCCCGGTTCAGTTCCGATACCGGGCGCAGCACAGAGAATTTCCTGACGTTACGGCCACCGGTTGACGATCCGGATCTGCTGTCATTGCTGGAGCGGCAAGAGGTTGTCATTCGTGGTGCGCCATCGGGCCGGCCCTGGTGGCAGGACCTGATTCTTGGCTTCCTGCCCTGGATACTGTTGCTGGCGCTGATGTTCTGGTTCTGGGGGGCGGCACAAAAACGAATGACCCAAGGTGGCGGACCATTCGACTATGCCAAGTCCCGGGCCCGCCGGGCTCGCAAGGAAACCTCAACTACCACCCTGGATGACGTGGCAGGCATAGAATCCGCCAAGCGCGACATTGCGGAGATCATCGACTTCCTGAAATCGCCCGAGAAATACCGGCGCCTCGGGGCGGTCATGCCCAAAGGCGTGCTGCTGGTGGGGCCGCCTGGAACCGGTAAAACCCTGTTGGCGAGGGCCATTGCTGGCGAGGCGGAAGTACCCTTCTTCAGCATCAGCGCCTCGGAATTTATCGAGATGTTTGTTGGCGTGGGTGCCGCACGGGTTCGGGACATGTTCCAGAATGCCCGCAAGGAGGCACCAGCACTGATTTTTATCGACGAGCTGGATGCCATTGGTCGCTCCCGGGGCGCAGGCCTGGGCGGCGGACACGATGAGCGGGAACAGACCCTGAACCAGATCCTGACCGAGATGGATGGCTTCGAAGCCCACGAGAATGTTTTGGTGCTGGCAGCCACCAACCGCCCGGACGTACTGGACAGCGCCCTGCTCCGCCCCGGCCGGTTCGACCGCAAGATCACCCTGGATCGCCCGCACAAAGAGGCCCGGGAAGCCATCCTCAAAGTGCACGTGCGCAAAGTGCCGCTGGCCGCCGATGTGGACCTTGCGCAGTTATCGGCCCGCACCACCGGTTTCTCCGGCGCAGACCTGAAAAACCTGGTCAACGAAGCGGCCCTGACCGCCGCCAGGGAAAATCTGGACGAGGTTAACGCCCACTGCTTTGAGCAGGCCCGGGACCGACTGATTCTGGGCGAGGAGCGGGATGCCCAGCTAACGCCGGAAGAACGGGAAGTGGTGGCCTACCACGAGTGCGGACACGCCATCATGGCCTATTACATGCCCAAGGCCGACCCACTCACCAAGATCACCATCATCCCCCATGGCATGGCCATGGGCGTAACCGAACAAACTCCTCGGGAAGACAAATACAACTACACCGAAAGCTACCTGCGGGATCGCATCAAAGTCATGCTGGGCGGCCGCTCCGCCGAGAAAATCATCTATGGCGAAGTCAGCACCGGTGCCCAGAACGATCTTAAAGAAGCCACAAAATTGCTGCGCCGAATGATCGGCCAGTGGGGCATGAGTGAGAAAGTGGGCCCACTGGGACTGGGTATTGGTGAGGAGCATGTATTCTTGGGACGGGAGATGGGTGCCCCCCGGGAGTACAGTGAAAAGCTGGCCGACCTGATTGATTCGGAAATCCAGTCGCAACTCATGGACCTGGAATCCTACACCGTCAACTTCCTCAAGGAACACCGCAAGGAGTTGGACGCCTTGGCCAAGGCGGTGATGAAACACGAAACCCTGTCAACCGAGGAAATCACCGAGGTGTTGAGCAAAGCCGGCGACCGGAAAATCGCATGATTCTCCTCTGGCTTCAGGGTGTTACCGTCACCGGCAGGTTCATTTCAATCAGCAGGGTATCTGCACCCTGCTCACGGAACAGGCTGCACTGCCGGCTAAGCACCAGTTGCGAGGCGCCTTCCTCCCTGATCACCCGTGCAACAGCTCCGGCACTGGCCATGGGCAAGAAACTGACCCGGGCGGTAATACCCTCGCTTTCCATATAGGCCAGCAAATCCTCGGCGATACGCTCATCACGGCCGGTTTCGGTTCGCACCAGGATCGTCAACGGCTGCCGGTTACGCCTTGCCAGCTCAGCGCCAACCCTGACAGCCCGATGGTTCGCCCCTTGATCGTGATTCAGCAACACCACAATGCGATTTCGGGACCGCATGGGCGGATCGGCCCACAACAACACATCCCCGAGCGCCTGGCTCACCAGAACCCTGGCCGTGGACCCAAGGCGAGAGCCCGGACTGCCAGACCAGCCCACGCGGCCTAACACCAGCAAATCCCCCGGCCGCGCCAGATTCAGTACTTCATCTGCCACACGGCCACGACACAAGGTGAGCGCCTGGGCAAGCCCCCGTTGCGCCATGGCACGCTCCAGCGATCTTCTCGCCTGCTCCGCCAGCGAGCGCATCCGGGCCTCAATAGCCGCAAGGTCCATTGGCCGCGCGACGCCGGAATTTCTGCCCACTTCCCTTGTGAACCCATAACCCGCGCTACGCAACAGGTTCACCTCCTCGACGAACACCCCCAGCACTTCGGCTTTGCGGGCATGGGCAATGTCCGCCGCGGCCTCCAGAGCCGCCAAACTTAACCTTGAACCATCCAACAGAATCAGCACCCGGCCCACTGGCTCAACCGGAAGCTGTTGCTCAGCGGTCACCGTTCTTGCCTCCGCTGTCGTTATCCTGGGCGTCTTCCTTCTTTTGCCCTACCTTTGCATACTCAGCCAAACGATCAGCCACGCGACGGTTGAAGCACCCTTCCGGATAACCGCCCTCATCATCAGGCGAGCCTGGCGCCATGCCGGTCATCAGCTCAATGGCCTGATCAATGTGGGTCATCGGGTAAATGGCAAACACGCCCTCCCTAACCGCCGTGCGCACCTCCTCATTCAACATCAGGTGCTCAACGTTACTGGCGGGTAGCAACACGCCGTGGCCATTTACCCCACCGTTTTTCTTGCAGACATTGAAGAAGCCCTCAATTTTCTCATTCACCCCTCCCACTGCCTGAACCTCACCGTGCTGGTTCATGGAGCCGGTCACCGCCAACGACTGTTTCAGCGGCACGCCGGTAATGGCAGACAACAGCACACAGGTTTCCGCTACCGAGGCTGAATCCCCTTCCACGCCACCGTAGGATTGCTCGAAGGCGAGGCTCGCAGACAGGGATAAATCACCCATGGGCGCATAGCGGCCTGCCAGAAAGCGGGACAAGATCATCACCGCCTTACTGTGAATGGGCCCGCCAAGTTTCGCCTCACGCTCAATATCCACCACCTGGCCTTTGCCGGGCCGGGCGGTGGCCGTGATGCGGGTAGGCTGACCAAAACGGGTGGCACCTATCTGCAACACAGACAAGCCGTTCACCTGCCCCGCCTGCTCACCGTCTGTGGCAATCATCACCACACCCCGGTAGATCTGCTCCAGGCTACGTTCCCGAATGCGGCTGGCGCGGAACTCCCGCTCATCAATCGCCTGTTGAATATGCCCGATGCCAATGTGCTTGCTGTCAGCACGGGCAGCCCAGTGATTTGCCTCGCTGAGCAGGTCTTTCAATACCCGGTCATGGGCGGTCAGTTTTTTCTGGTCACCAGCCAGGCGACTGGCATGCTCAATCAAACGCCCCACGGCGGGCTTGTCCATTGGCCGGGCCTTTACAGATGTGGCCATGGTGGCAAGCATTCTGGCGTAGAGCTGATAGCTCTCTCCGTCCCGGTCCAGATCATCCTCGAAATCTGCCTCAACCTTGAACAGGTCGAGGAAGTCCGGGTCGTAGTGTGCCAACAGGTAATACAGGGTCCGGTCGCCCACCAGCACCACTTTCACTTTCAGCGGGATCGGTTCAGGCTGCTGACTGACGGTAGTGGCAAGGCCGTACAGGCGCTCCAGGGATTCAATACGAATTTCATTGGAAAACAGGATACGCTTCAGGCTTTCCCAGGCCATGGGCTGGGTCAGAATGCGGCGGGCATCCAGGATCAGAAAACCGCCGTTGGCCCGATGCAGCGAACCGGCCCGGATCAATGTGAAGTCCGTGTACAGGTTACCCTGGTGAGCACGATGCTCAATCTGACCGGTCAGGTGCTGGTGATTGGGCAGGTCCTCATACACCACCGGGGCGCCCTGCGTTTCCGAATTATCCACCAACAGGTTCACCCGGTAACGATTGAGCAACCCGGCGGGGGCGCCGTTCTCACTATCCTGGAAGGCTTCGGCGTGTTCTACCACGTCTTCCCGAACCGCATCCAGGTAGGCAACCACCTCCGGCAGGTGCGACCACTTCTCGCGCAATTCGCCAATGGGGCCGCCCAGGGTCAGCTGAACCATCTCTTCGTTCAGAGAATGGATACGCTCCCGCACTTCCTTGCGCAGCCGCGGCACTTGCTGGATAGCCTGCTGCAGTTTCTTCTGCAGGTCTTCAACCTTGGCCTCCACCAGCGCCTTCTCATCATCAGAGAAGGTCTTGTATTCCTCCGGCTCAATCACTTCGCCGTTACGCATGGGCGCAAAGGTAAAGCCGGCCGGGGTTGTCAGCATGGCTATATTGTTCGCGTTCGCCTCTTCCTGGATGGCGAACAGGCCCTTCTGCTGACGACGCGTCACCTCTTCCTGAAGCTCCTGAATGCGAGCCTGATACTCCTCACTTTCAAAGGTAGCCGGGATGGCGGTTTTCAGCTCCGCTGCCAGGTCACTCATATCACGCTTGAATACCCCGCCTTCGCCCGGCGGCAACTCAATGGCCTTTGGTTTGTCGGATTGCTGAAAGTTGAACACGTGGCACCAGTCGGATGGCACCGGCTGGCCTTCGGCGTGCTTGTCGAGGAATTGCCTGACCAGTTCGTGCTTACCCGCTCCGGATGGCCCCAGTACAAACAGGTTAAAACCATTGGCCTCCATGCTGGCGCCAAACTCCATCGCGCGCAGCAGGCGCTCCTGCCCAAAAGGAAGTTCCAGTTCCTCCAGCGTTGCCGTTGTCTCAAAGTTCAACTTGTCCAACGGGCAACGGTGGTAAATCTGGTCTTCGGTTAACGCCGCAGGTAGCGCCATTGTTCCTCCTTACTTTTCGCCGTCCAGCTTGTCCTGGGTACGCAAATCAAAGTCACTGGCATCATGCCGCTCGTGCAGCTGGGAAGACAGCTCACCCCAGGCCCGGTTTACCATGCGGCCACGCTGCACTGCGGGGCGCTTGGCCAGCTCATCTGTCCAACGCAAAATGTTCGTGTAGGTGTGGGCCTCCAGGAACTCCGCCGCCTCGTACACCGTGTTCTTCACCAGCGAGCCATACCAGGGCCAGATTGCCATATCGGCAATGGTATATTCATCACCGGCGATGTACTGGTTATCCGCCAACTGGCGATCCAGCACATCCAGTTGCCGCTTCACCTCCATGGTGTAACGGTTGATCGGGTACTCGTATTTTTCAGGGGCATAGGCATAAAAATGCCCGAAACCACCACCCAAAATCGGTGCGCTGGCCATCTGCCAGAACAGCCAGTTCATCGTCTCTGTGCGCCGGGCCCGGTCTGTTGGTAAAAAGGCACCGAACTTTTCCGCCAGATAGAAAAGAATAGATCCGGATTCAAACACCCGCACGGCCGGGTTCTCGCTGCGGTCCAGCAACGCCGGAATCTTGGAATTCGGGTTTACCTCAACAAACCCGCTGCTGAACTGATCTCCTTCCATGATGTTGATCAGCCAGGCATCGTACTCTGCCTCTTTGATACCCTTCTCCAGCAACTCCTCAAACATCACCGTCGCTTTCACGCCATTGGGCGTGGCCAGGGAATACAGCTGGAATGGATGCTCCCCCACCGGCAACGCTTTGTCGTGGGTAGGCCCGGCAACGGGACGATTAATGTTGGCAAACCTGCCACCGTTACTGCTGTCCCATTTCCAGACCTTTGGAGGCGTATAGGTTGAATCACTCATGTTTGGTCTCCGATTGACGGTGAGTAAGCTATTGGCCGACTTTACCTGATTGCCCCTGCCGTTAGCACCTGTGTTCGCATTGAGAATGCGCCGGATCAAATCCGGGAGTTCCCAACAGGCTATACTGGTCGTGATCTGTTGTTTACGAAGGGAGTCGTATTATGGCTGCATCCGCGCTATCAGGCGCTCCGGTATTCCACACCCGCGGCCTAACCAAAACCTACCAGCAGGGTGAAGTACAGGTGCACGCCCTGCGCGGAGTGGATCTCGACCTTTACGCCGGTGAACTGGTGGTCATGCTGGGTGCCTCCGGCTCTGGCAAATCGACACTGCTGAATATTCTCGGCGGCCTGGATATACCGACCAGCGGTGAAGTCCGGTACCTGGAAACGGACCTTGCCCGGGCCACCGACAAGGAACTCACCCGCTACCGCCGGGATTACGTGGGCTTTGTTTTCCAGTTCTACAACCTCATCCCAAGCCTGACCGCCCGGGAGAACGTCGTCGCTGTTACCGAAATCGCCCGCAACCCCATGGCGCCGGACCAGGCACTGGAACTGGTCGGGCTTGCCAACCGGGCCGATCATTTCCCGGCCCAGTTGTCTGGCGGCGAACAGCAACGGGTTGCCATTGCCCGGGCCATAGCCAAACAGCCTAACGTGTTGCTGTGTGACGAGCCCACAGGCGCCCTCGATTCCGCTACAGGTGTTCTGGTACTCGAGGCTCTGGAGAAAGCCAACCGGGAAACTGGCACCACCACAGTGATCATCACCCACAACGCCTCTATTGCCCTGATGGCAGACCGGGTGATCACCCTCTCAGATGGTCTGATCAGCGGTGAGCAGCACAATGCCCACCGGCAAGACCCGAAAACCCTGAGCTGGTAGCGCCATGGCTCTCTTTGGTACCAGCATCCTCCACACCAAGCTGCGCCGCGAAATCTGGCAGATGCGCGGCCAGATGCTGGCCATTGCCCTTGTGATTGCCGGCGGCATTGCGGTTTGCCTGTTGTCGCTGGTGAATTACGCGTCGCTCACCGCAACGCGTGACCAGTACTACCAGGAACACCAGTTTGCCGACGTGTTCGTAAACCTCAAACGAGCGCCTACACAGGTACTGATGCAGGTTTCTGAAGTCCCCGGTGTCACGCGCCTGAGCGCGCGGGTGGAAGGCGTTGCCAAACTCGACGTGGCCGGTTTTCATGACCCTGTATCCGCACGGCTGGTTTCAGTGCCTGCCACCGGGCAACCCGCCGTCAATCAACTCTACCTACGCCAAGGACGGTTACCGGATGCCAGCCGCACCGACGAAGTGGCGATTATCGGAAGCTTTGCCGATGCCCACGACCTGCAACTGGATGATCGGATAACCGGCATTATCAACGGCCGACAACAACGGCTGACCATCGTGGGCATCGCGGAATCACCGGAATTCATCTATGTCATTCCACCCGGTGGGATGTTGCCGGACTACGAGCGATACGGCGTCATCTGGATGCCCGAGGAGGCACTGGCCTCCGCCATGGACATGCGAGGGGCCTTTAACAGCCTGGTACTGCAAACAGCCCCTAATCACCCGGTTGAGGATGTGATCGACCGCCTGGATCGGTTACTTGACCGCTACGGCAGTGCCGGCGCCTTCAGCCGTGAAGACCAATTCTCTCATCGTTTTTTGAGTGATGAGCTTGAGCAGCTCAAAGCCATGGCCACCATCTTCCCTGCTATTTTCCTGGGCGTTGCCATGTTCCTGCTGAACGTGGTGGTCAGCCGGTTGATCAGCACTCAGCGAGAAATCATCGCGGTGCTCAAGGCCTTTGGGTACAGCAATCAACAGATTGGCTGGCATTACAGCCAACTGGTACTCGTTATTGCCCTGATTGGACTGGCCATTGGCACATTAGCCGGGCTTTGGCTCGGGCGGGCGCTGGGTGAACTCTATATGGACTTTTACCGCTTTCCCGAGCTGCTGTTCCGAATCAACCCAATATGGGTGTTGCTGCTCGCCGCCACCAGTTTGGGCGTCGCGTGGCTTGGCGGGTGGCGCGCTATTCGCGCGGCTGCCATGCTGCCTCCAGCCCAGGCCATGCAGCCGGAAGGCCCGGCCCGCTTTCGAATCAGTACACCGGAACGCCTGCTGGGCTGGGTCCGGTTTACCCAGCCTTCTCGCATGATCGTACGGCACCTGTCACGGCGACCCGGCCGAACCCTGCTCTCGATCACCGGGATTGCCATGGCCACCGCGATTGTGGTGGTGGGCAATTTTCAGTTCAGTTCGGTCTCGCTGATGGTGCACACCCAATTTGCCAAGGTTCAGAAACAGGACCTCACCGTCAGCCTGACAGACCCGGTAAGCCAGTCAGCTATGTACGGCTTAGCCCGGCTTCCCGGCATCTGGTACACCGAAGGCCGGCGGGTAACGGCGGTAGAGCTGATTAACGGCCACCGGCGCTGGCGAACCGCGCTGACCGGCATCCCTGACGACGCCAAACTGCAATTTGTGGTCGACCACCAGCTTCAGGACGTCAACGTCCCCCAGGCCGGCATACTGCTGACCGATTTCCTGGCAGACTCATTAGGCCTACGGCTCGGCGACACGGTGACCGTGCGCGTACTGGAAGGCCAGCGCCCTACCCTGAACCTGCCCGTTTCCGGCGTCACCAGCGAATTTCTGGGCGTGGGTGCCTATATGAACCTGGGCGCCATGAACCGGGCGTTGAGAGAAGGCCCCGCCATCAACCAGATACTGATGAACCTGGACCCAGACCTCACCGAAACGGTCTACCAGGAACTACGCGACACGCCCAAAGTGATGGCCCTGAATCTACGCCAGGCCATGCTCGACAGCTTCTTTGAAACCCTGGCCAAAACCTTCCTGACCTACACCTTCATTATCAGCTTGCTAGGCGGCACCATCGCGTTTGGCGTGATCTACAACACCGCCCGAATCTCACTGGCAGAGCGAGCGCGAGATCTGGCCAGCCTGCGTGTACTGGGATACAGCCATAACGAAGTGTCCCACATACTATTGGGGGAGCTTGCGGTATTGTTGATATTGGGCATACCACTGGGCTGGGCCATCGGCACTGGGCTTGGCCAGCTCGTGGTAACAGCCATGCAAACCGAATTATACCGGGTGCCACTGATCATCACCGGTAAAACCCTGGCACCGGCAGCCAACGTAGTGATCGCCTCTGCCCTGATCTCCGGCTTCATCACCTGGCGCAGGCTCCGTAAACTGGACCTGGTGGCCGTACTGAAAACCCGTGAATAAACTCAACTTGCAGGGAACACCTCATGGCCGTGCGTAACCACATCACCGGCAAAAGACTTTTCTGGTCACTGATGGCAGCACTGACCGTGGTGACTTTCGCGTTTATCTTGAGGCCAGAGCCGGTTTGGGTAGACCTGTCTACCGCGCAACGGGGCCCGCTGGAGGTAACCGTGCGGGAAGAAGGTAAAACCCGGGTAAAAGACCGCTATCTGGTGTCATCACCGGTAACCGGCTTTGTACACCGGCTTGAGCTGGACGTGGGAGACACGGTTATCCCCGGGGAGTTACTCACCCTGATCGACCCCATGCCCGCCAGCATTCTGGATGCCCGCAGCCGCGCTGAAGCAGAAGCCCGAGTCGCTGCCGCCCGCTCTTCGCTCCAATCCATCCGCCAGAAGGCCGCCGCGGCGGAGGCCGACGCAGACTTCAGCCAACAGGAATACCAGCGATTACTGGCACTAAGACCGTCCAGCTTTGTCTCGGACGAACAGTTGCAACAGGCCAGAACCACCGCCGCCCGTGCCCAGGCTATCTTGCGCTCTGCCAGGTTTGATGAAGAAGTCGCCAGCCATGAACTCGCTGCTGCGCAAACCCGGCTGCAGGTGTCCAGCGCCACCGCCAACGGAGGCAAACCGGCAGAGCGCGTAGCGGTTCGTTCCCCCATTCATGGTGCTGTACTCGGGCTGGTCAGGAAAAGCGAAGGCATTGTCCAGGCCGGAGAGCCATTACTGGAATTGGGAGACCCGGGCACCCTGGAAGTGGTCGTAGACGTACTGAGTTTCGATGCCGTGAAACTGGAGCCTGGCCTGGCCACCCGCCTGACAGGATGGGGCGGCCCCACCCTCAATGCGGTTATCCGGCGAGTGGAGCCCGTTGGCTTCCAGGATGTCTCAGCACTTGGTGTTGAAGAACAACGGGTAAAAGTTATTGCCGATATGCTCAGCCCCCACGAACACTGGCAGCTTCTGGGCGATGGCTACCGAGTGGATGCCGAGTTTATTCTTTGGCAAGCCGAAGACGCCCTGCAAGTGCCAGCCTCCGCCCTGTTCCGCCACAACAACGGGTATGCGGTTTTCAAGGTTACCGGAGACCGCGCCAATATCCAGCCAGTGGAGGCTGGCCACGGTAACGGACTAAGCACCGTCATCCTGTCGGGGCTCGATGAAGGCGACCGCGTTGTAAGGCACCCGGAGCGTGGGCTGAATGATGGAGATCGAATCCGGGTTCGTTGAACCTATCTGGCAACGGAATGTCTATACACTGAGCAGAGCTGACCGATGCCGTTTAATTTCCTTCCAGCCAGAGCTCAAGAATCAGCTGTCCAGGCCGTTAAAAAGGAACTCTCTCTCATTGGGATTTCCTGATGTTTAATCGCCAGCTCAAAAAAGAACTCCAAGACCAACGTGCCGAATTGGCTATGCTGCGCCAGCTGGCGCAGCAGATGGACCGCGGCATGTTATCGGTAAGGCTCGATTCCAACTTCTGCGTCTGCGCTGTAAACCAGGACTTCGCCGACACTCTGGGCTACCAGTCAGACCAGCTTCTTGGCCGACCGCTGTCGGATCTTGTTCCGCCCTATGTCTCAAAGCTGCCCTGCTTCCATAACTTCAACAAGGCAATGGCAGAATTCGCGCCGGTTAGCGACAACTACCGCTACTTGAGCGCCAGTGGCCCACTGGTGTGGCTGAACATACACTGGTTTCCCGTGCGCGGGGCGGATGGCAAGCTCGCTTACGTTCAAGGCTATGCCCGCGACGTCACCGAAACCGTGGAAGGTGGAAAAGAAAGCGAGGCCTTCATTGATGCACTGATCCGTTCCACCGCGGTTATTCAATTCAACCTAGACGGCACGGTTATCACCGCAAACAATCAGTTTCAGCGGGCCATGGGCTATCAGCTCAACGAACTCGTTGGCCAGCATCACCGCAAATTCTGCACGCCAGAGGAAGCCAACTCCCCTGAATATGACGCCTTCTGGAAAAAACTTAATAACGGAGAGTACGTGGCAGACCGCTTCAAACGGATCGACAGCCGTGGCCACGAGGTATGGCTGGAGGCCACCTATAACCCGGTCTACGATGCCGAGGATAACCTATCCAAGGTGGTAAAGTTTGCCAGCGTGGTCACTGATCAGGTCGCACGGGAAGCCGAAGTACGGGAGGGCGCAAGCGTAGCCTACGACGTCTCACAGCAAACGGATATAAGCGCCCAAAAGGGCACGACCGTGGTCCAGGAGACCGTCGAAACGATGCAAAAAATAGCAGCTCAAATGCAGGCTGCGACTGAAAGCATCGAAGCCCTGAGCAAACAATCACTGCAAATCAACTCGATCGTGCAAACCATTGGTGGTATCGCCGCGCAAACCAACCTGTTGGCGCTAAACGCAGCGATTGAAGCTGCCAGAGCGGGCGAACATGGACGCGGATTTGCCGTGGTTGCTGACGAAGTGCGGCAATTGGCAGCCCGTACCAGTCAAGCCACGGATGAGATTGTGAGCGTCGTCGAGAAAAACCAGGTGCTCTCGGATGAAGTCATGCACCAGATGTTCCGCACCCGGGAGAATGCAGAGCAAGGGCTGGAACTGGCCAATCAGGCGGGTGAAGTGATTCTGGAAATCAAGGAAGGCGCCAAACAGGTTGTGGACGCTGTTGAGCGCTTTGCCAAAGAGTTGTAAACAGCTCCCGAAGTGTCATTTGAATATCAACTGAAACTACCGTTCAAAACCCGAATCCGAAACCAAGGCCCACGAGGGTACCATTGATTTCAGTGTTGCCCTCAAACGTAAAGGCCGTATAGAAACGGCTGCCTCGTCCAACCAACTGAGTAGACCAGGCAACCCCGGTGTCCCGGCGCACCTGCTTTGCCTCCTCTACCTGTTGTCTCAGGGTTTCCTTGATCCACCCCGGGCCACCACCAATCCATACCTCAGCAGCCCCCTGGCTACTGCTCTGGCCCCACGCACGGTATTGATAGAGTAAGGCATGCTCGCGAATAGTTCGGCCCTCGCTGTCACTGGAATCGCAATCGGACCGGAGATCACACAGCGTGATGACGTCTTTAAAAGCCGACCAGCCATTTGAAGCATCATTGGAAACATCGGTATAACGGGCTTGAAAGCGATGCTGCTGCGATGGCCGAAAAGCCAACAAAACCTGGTAGCCGGCATGGTTGTCTCCACTGTTTCGCCAATTATTCAAGGCCACCCCGAGCTCCAGGCCATGCCAGTCCCCGGCACCAACCTCTGCCGCAGCAGCTTTGCCCGGCAGCGAAATCAGACAAGAAAAAAACATGACAGCGAAAATCGCCCGCAGCCGTAACATCATTATTATTTTCCCAGTTGGCTAACATATTGGTGATTGCATCCTGGCTGGGGCAATCTTAGAGCCGCATCGCTGTGAAAAATTGCCCGGCAAAAGCGGCTGGTTATGCACTACTCGTAGTGGCTCCAGAGCCTGAGAACTTTCACCACCCGCTCGTCTTCCAGCTCTTGGTAAACCAGACGATGCTGAATATTGATGCGGCGCGAATACGCCCCCGCGAGGTCACCAGCCCAGCTCCTCATCACATTCATCCACAGGGGAATCCATTCCCTCACGAATAGACTCCCGCATACCAGGTACAGAAAGGAGATAAAGTGTTTCCTGAATGGCTGACCAGTCTTCCTCGGATACCAAAACGGCCTTGTTCCGCTTACCCATAATGACGATTGGCTGGTGGGACTCGGCAGTCTCGTCGATCAACCGATATAGGTTGCTGCGCGCCTCAGTTGCTGTGATTCCGGTCATGACGCACCTCTTGTGTGTTCAACTTTTCACCAAGTGTACGCCTTTAGGTACGTACGACAAGACGAACGCCCTGCATAACGCCCGGCTCGCGCGCCGGTTTGGAGCCGCGAAGCGGCGTAAAATGGGTGGCTGTGCAGCCGATTGTTATGTTTTCCCCGAAGTGCTAGATTGTGTATAAAAACTGTAAACCATACACATAGGTGCACCATGAGAACGAACATTGTCATTGACGACGAGTTGATGGCCGAAGCCCTCAAAGCCTCCGGCTACAAAACCAAAAAAGAAGCCGTTGAGCAAGGCCTGAAACTTCTGGTCCAGTTGAGCAAGCAGCAGGAAATTCGAAAACTGCGCGGCAAGGTCAAGTGGGAAGGCGACCTGAATGAAATGCGGAGCGCCGGATGATACTGGTGGATACCAGCGTCTGGATCGACTATTTCAACGGAGTCACTAACCCACATACCGATCTGTTGGATGCCTCGATAGTCCAAGGATATGTCGCTATCGGGGACCTCATATTTCTGGAAATCCTGCAAGGCATCCGCAACGACAAACAATATCGTCAGACCAAACAAAGCCTGATGGCGCTGGATCAACATGAAATGTTTGGCAAAGATATGGCAGCCAAGTGTGCCGACAATTATCGAGCGCTTCGTAAAAAGAGCATCACGATCAGAAAGACTGCCGATGTAATCATCGCGACATTTTGCATAGAGAAGGAGCTACCCCTGTTGTTCCTGGATCGCGACTTTATCCCCTTTGTTGATCATCTTGGACTTGAGCCGGCCCTGACAGAAACATAACGCCTGCAGCATGGGCGCCTATGGAATGGAGCCGAAGGCGAAATGTAAGGGGTGTCGCAGTGCCTGCATTGGAGTCAGGCCAAGCCGGCATCGTTCCCGAAGCTGAAACCCTCAACCAAGACGATCTCACTCCGGTTGCCGGAAACCTTGCTTGATCGGATCAAAATCGAAGCCAACAAGCGGGACATGCCCTATCAATCACTGATCAAGGCTTGGCTTGCGGACGACGTGAACGACAGCCGTCGGACCTGAGGTGCTAACGCTGAGCGAAGCAGCGTGCCGGAGCGCCAGCGTGGGCGCGTCCGACAGCAGCCACTGGTTAAGCTGCTTCGAAGTCCAGGGGATGAATGCCATCCAGATTGACCGTATTGCGGGCCACCCAAAGATCGTACATGTCCTGCATTGCCAACCAGCTCTCAGGAGTACGCCCGAGAACCTTGGATAGCCGCAATGACATTTCCGGGCTAATACCACTATTTCCTTTGAGCAACCGAGACAAAGTGGAAGGTGATACGCCCAGACTGGAAGCAAGCTGACGGGAACTGATACCGAAAGGCGCCAGGTACACCTCCCGAATGAATTCACCGGGATGTGGCGGATTATGCATGGTCATTAGTGATAATCCTCATAATCAAGTATGTAGGCGTTGCCGTCCCGAAATTCGAACGTCATGCGCCAGTTTCCGCTTACCCAAATCGACCACCGCCCTTTGTCTAGCCCCTTCAATGGGTGAAGCCGAAAACCAGGGATATCCATATCATCCACCGAAGTGGCGGTATCCAGAGCTGCTAGCTGCATGCGCAGTTTCTTGGCATGATCTGGCTGTATGCCAGACGTGCTGCCGGTCGAGTAGAACCGCTTCAGTCCTTTGTGACGGAATGATTTAATCATGAGGAAATGCTAGCATGTTGCGCACCACGCAACAACCAAGCTTAACGCCGAAGCGCACCGGTGACTTTGACGTAGCGAAGCTGAGACAAAGGCATCCGAGTCACGCGCCTGGTTAGCTGTTCCCAAGCATGTACGCCCGAAGCTGTCGCTCCTCTCGCATGACATAGAGGACGAGAACCCGCTTCTTATCCTCACGATAAAAAATGCGACACGGTGGAACCACTACCTCCCTGTATACCGAATTAGGGAGCTCTGGAGGAATCCGTCCGGATTGGGGAAAATCTTCCAAGCGCTCGGTCTTATCGAAAACTTCCTGGACCAGATGACTTGCGGCAACAGGATTATCCAGAGCAATGTACTCAGCTATGGCATCCAGTTCTTGAAGGGCAGGCTCCGTCCAGATTACTTCAGCCATTTACTCATTTTCTCCCTGGCCTCACTTTGACTGTACGTTCTTCCCTCAAGTACAGCACGCTCTCCCCGTGAGAGCCCCTCAAGCAGCTCAAGTCGGCGCTGCATAAACTCGTAATCCTGCACATCGACAAGATATGCCGATGGCTGACCATGCTCCGTGATCAGTATCGGCTCCTTAGACAAGTGCAGATCTGCCAGAATCTTTGTGGCTTGGCGCTTGAGGTTCGTAACAAGCTCAACTTTCATGGGCTCACCCTAAATCAGACTAATAGTGACACTATAGTATCACTTTTCAGGTGGGGCAATCACAGCTAATGCGCGGCTACGAAATGAAGGCGAAGCCGCAATGCAGTAGGCGTCGCCGTGATTGGCCTTGTTAACCCCTGAGCTCGAGGTCTTCCCGAATCACCTCCGGATGGCGAAACGCAATCTCGATGAGCGCTTTTGCCGGCCCGGAAGGTTTACGTCGCCCCTGCTCCCATTCCTGTAGCGTGCGCGGGGAAATGTGGAGCACCTCGGCAAACTCTCGTTGTGTAAGGCCAGTCTTGCCGCGCGCCTCTGCGACCTCATTTGGCTCCACACGACTGACTCCACCTCCGGCAGGTGCGACCACTTCTCGCGCAATTCGCCAATGGGGCCGCCCAGGGTCAGCTGAACCATCTCTTCGTTCAGAGAATGGATACGCTCCCGCACTTCCTTGCGCAGCCGCGGCACTTGCTGGATAGCCTGCTGCAGTTTCTTCTGCAGGTCTTCAACCTTGGCCTCCACCAGCGCCTTCTCATCATCAGAGAAGGTCTTGTATTCCTCCGGCTCAATCACTTCGCCGTTACGCATGGGCGCAAAGGTAAAGCCGGCCGGGGTTGTCAGCATGGCTATATTGTTCGCGTTCGCCTCTTCCTGGATGGCGAACAGGCCCTTCTGCTGACGACGCGTCACCTCTTCCTGAAGCTCCTGAATGCGAGCCTGATACTCCTCACTTTCAAAGGTAGCCGGGATGGCGGTTTTCAGCTCCGCTGCCAGGTCACTCATATCACGCTTGAATACCCCGCCTTCGCCCGGCGGCAACTCAATGGCCTTTGGTTTGTCGGATTGCTGAAAGTTGAACACGTGGCACCAGTCGGATGGCACCGGCTGGCCTTCGGCGTGCTTGTCGAGGAATTGCCTGACCAGTTCGTGCTTACCCGCTCCGGATGGCCCCAGTACAAACAGGTTAAAACCATTGGCCTCCATGCTGGCGCCAAACTCCATCGCGCGCAGCAGGCGCTCCTGCCCAAAAGGAAGTTCCAGTTCCTCCAGCGTTGCCGTTGTCTCAAAGTTCAACTTGTCCAACGGGCAACGGTGGTAAATCTGGTCTTCGGTTAACGCCGCAGGTAGCGCCATTGTTCCTCCTTACTTTTCGCCGTCCAGCTTGTCCTGGGTACGCAAATCAAAGTCACTGGCATCATGCCGCTCGTGCAGCTGGGAAGACAGCTCACCCCAGGCCCGGTTTACCATGCGGCCACGCTGCACTGCGGGGCGCTTGGCCAGCTCATCTGTCCAACGCAAAATGTTCGTGTAGGTGTGGGCCTCCAGGAACTCCGCCGCCTCGTACACCGTGTTCTTCACCAGCGAGCCATACCAGGGCCAGATTGCCATATCGGCAATGGTATATTCATCACCGGCGATGTACTGGTTATCCGCCAACTGGCGATCCAGCACATCCAGTTGCCGCTTCACCTCCATGGTGTAACGGTTGATCGGGTACTCGTATTTTTCAGGGGCATAGGCATAAAAATGCCCGAAACCACCACCCAAAATCGGTGCGCTGGCCATCTGCCAGAACAGCCAGTTCATCGTCTCTGTGCGCCGGGCCCGGTCTGTTGGTAAAAAGGCACCGAACTTTTCCGCCAGATAGAAAAGAATAGATCCGGATTCAAACACCCGCACGGCCGGGTTCTCGCTGCGGTCCAGCAACGCCGGAATCTTGGAATTCGGGTTTACCTCAACAAACCCGCTGCTGAACTGATCTCCTTCCATGATGTTGATCAGCCAGGCATCGTACTCTGCCTCTTTGATACCCTTCTCCAGCAACTCCTCAAACATCACCGTCGCTTTCACGCCATTGGGCGTGGCCAGGGAATACAGCTGGAATGGATGCTCCCCCACCGGCAACGCTTTGTCGTGGGTAGGCCCGGCAACGGGACGATTAATGTTGGCAAACCTGCCACCGTTACTGCTGTCCCATTTCCAGACCTTTGGAGGCGTATAGGTTGAATCACTCATGTTTGGTCTCCGATTGACGGTGAGTAAGCTATTGGCCGACTTTACCTGATTGCCCCTGCCGTTAGCACCTGTGTTCGCATTGAGAATGCGCCGGATCAAATCCGGGAGTTCCCAACAGGCTATACTGGTCGTGATCTGTTGTTTACGAAGGGAGTCGTATTATGGCTGCATCCGCGCTATCAGGCGCTCCGGTATTCCACACCCGCGGCCTAACCAAAACCTACCAGCAGGGTGAAGTACAGGTGCACGCCCTGCGCGGAGTGGATCTCGACCTTTACGCCGGTGAACTGGTGGTCATGCTGGGTGCCTCCGGCTCTGGCAAATCGACACTGCTGAATATTCTCGGCGGCCTGGATATACCGACCAGCGGTGAAGTCCGGTACCTGGAAACGGACCTTGCCCGGGCCACCGACAAGGAACTCACCCGCTACCGCCGGGATTACGTGGGCTTTGTTTTCCAGTTCTACAACCTCATCCCAAGCCTGACCGCCCGGGAGAACGTCGTCGCTGTTACCGAAATCGCCCGCAACCCCATGGCGCCGGACCAGGCACTGGAACTGGTCGGGCTTGCCAACCGGGCCGATCATTTCCCGGCCCAGTTGTCTGGCGGCGAACAGCAACGGGTTGCCATTGCCCGGGCCATAGCCAAACAGCCTAACGTGTTGCTGTGTGACGAGCCCACAGGCGCCCTCGATTCCGCTACAGGTGTTCTGGTACTCGAGGCTCTGGAGAAAGCCAACCGGGAAACTGGCACCACCACAGTGATCATCACCCACAACGCCTCTATTGCCCTGATGGCAGACCGGGTGATCACCCTCTCAGATGGTCTGATCAGCGGTGAGCAGCACAATGCCCACCGGCAAGACCCGAAAACCCTGAGCTGGTAGCGCCATGGCTCTCTTTGGTACCAGCATCCTCCACACCAAGCTGCGCCGCGAAATCTGGCAGATGCGCGGCCAGATGCTGGCCATTGCCCTTGTGATTGCCGGCGGCATTGCGGTTTGCCTGTTGTCGCTGGTGAATTACGCGTCGCTCACCGCAACGCGTGACCAGTACTACCAGGAACACCAGTTTGCCGACGTGTTCGTAAACCTCAAACGAGCGCCTACACAGGTACTGATGCAGGTTTCTGAAGTCCCCGGTGTCACGCGCCTGAGCGCGCGGGTGGAAGGCGTTGCCAAACTCGACGTGGCCGGTTTTCATGACCCTGTATCCGCACGGCTGGTTTCAGTGCCTGCCACCGGGCAACCCGCCGTCAATCAACTCTACCTACGCCAAGGACGGTTACCGGATGCCAGCCGCACCGACGAAGTGGCGATTATCGGAAGCTTTGCCGATGCCCACGACCTGCAACTGGATGATCGGATAACCGGCATTATCAACGGCCGACAACAACGGCTGACCATCGTGGGCATCGCGGAATCACCGGAATTCATCTATGTCATTCCACCCGGTGGGATGTTGCCGGACTACGAGCGATACGGCGTCATCTGGATGCCCGAGGAGGCACTGGCCTCCGCCATGGACATGCGAGGGGCCTTTAACAGCCTGGTACTGCAAACAGCCCCTAATCACCCGGTTGAGGATGTGATCGACCGCCTGGATCGGTTACTTGACCGCTACGGCAGTGCCGGCGCCTTCAGCCGTGAAGACCAATTCTCTCATCGTTTTTTGAGTGATGAGCTTGAGCAGCTCAAAGCCATGGCCACCATCTTCCCTGCTATTTTCCTGGGCGTTGCCATGTTCCTGCTGAACGTGGTGGTCAGCCGGTTGATCAGCACTCAGCGAGAAATCATCGCGGTGCTCAAGGCCTTTGGGTACAGCAATCAACAGATTGGCTGGCATTACAGCCAACTGGTACTCGTTATTGCCCTGATTGGACTGGCCATTGGCACATTAGCCGGGCTTTGGCTCGGGCGGGCGCTGGGTGAACTCTATATGGACTTTTACCGCTTTCCCGAGCTGCTGTTCCGAATCAACCCAATATGGGTGTTGCTGCTCGCCGCCACCAGTTTGGGCGTCGCGTGGCTTGGCGGGTGGCGCGCTATTCGCGCGGCTGCCATGCTGCCTCCAGCCCAGGCCATGCAGCCGGAAGGCCCGGCCCGCTTTCGAATCAGTACACCGGAACGCCTGCTGGGCTGGGTCCGGTTTACCCAGCCTTCTCGCATGATCGTACGGCACCTGTCACGGCGACCCGGCCGAACCCTGCTCTCGATCACCGGGATTGCCATGGCCACCGCGATTGTGGTGGTGGGCAATTTTCAGTTCAGTTCGGTCTCGCTGATGGTGCACACCCAATTTGCCAAGGTTCAGAAACAGGACCTCACCGTCAGCCTGACAGACCCGGTAAGCCAGTCAGCTATGTACGGCTTAGCCCGGCTTCCCGGCATCTGGTACACCGAAGGCCGGCGGGTAACGGCGGTAGAGCTGATTAACGGCCACCGGCGCTGGCGAACCGCGCTGACCGGCATCCCTGACGACGCCAAACTGCAATTTGTGGTCGACCACCAGCTTCAGGACGTCAACGTCCCCCAGGCCGGCATACTGCTGACCGATTTCCTGGCAGACTCATTAGGCCTACGGCTCGGCGACACGGTGACCGTGCGCGTACTGGAAGGCCAGCGCCCTACCCTGAACCTGCCCGTTTCCGGCGTCACCAGCGAATTTCTGGGCGTGGGTGCCTATATGAACCTGGGCGCCATGAACCGGGCGTTGAGAGAAGGCCCCGCCATCAACCAGATACTGATGAACCTGGACCCAGACCTCACCGAAACGGTCTACCAGGAACTACGCGACACGCCCAAAGTGATGGCCCTGAATCTACGCCAGGCCATGCTCGACAGCTTCTTTGAAACCCTGGCCAAAACCTTCCTGACCTACACCTTCATTATCAGCTTGCTAGGCGGCACCATCGCGTTTGGCGTGATCTACAACACCGCCCGAATCTCACTGGCAGAGCGAGCGCGAGATCTGGCCAGCCTGCGTGTACTGGGATACAGCCATAACGAAGTGTCCCACATACTATTGGGGGAGCTTGCGGTATTGTTGATATTGGGCATACCACTGGGCTGGGCCATCGGCACTGGGCTTGGCCAGCTCGTGGTAACAGCCATGCAAACCGAATTATACCGGGTGCCACTGATCATCACCGGTAAAACCCTGGCACCGGCAGCCAACGTAGTGATCGCCTCTGCCCTGATCTCCGGCTTCATCACCTGGCGCAGGCTCCGTAAACTGGACCTGGTGGCCGTACTGAAAACCCGTGAATAAACTCAACTTGCAGGGAACACCTCATGGCCGTGCGTAACCACATCACCGGCAAAAGACTTTTCTGGTCACTGATGGCAGCACTGACCGTGGTGACTTTCGCGTTTATCTTGAGGCCAGAGCCGGTTTGGGTAGACCTGTCTACCGCGCAACGGGGCCCGCTGGAGGTAACCGTGCGGGAAGAAGGTAAAACCCGGGTAAAAGACCGCTATCTGGTGTCATCACCGGTAACCGGCTTTGTACACCGGCTTGAGCTGGACGTGGGAGACACGGTTATCCCCGGGGAGTTACTCACCCTGATCGACCCCATGCCCGCCAGCATTCTGGATGCCCGCAGCCGCGCTGAAGCAGAAGCCCGAGTCGCTGCCGCCCGCTCTTCGCTCCAATCCATCCGCCAGAAGGCCGCCGCGGCGGAGGCCGACGCAGACTTCAGCCAACAGGAATACCAGCGATTACTGGCACTAAGACCGTCCAGCTTTGTCTCGGACGAACAGTTGCAACAGGCCAGAACCACCGCCGCCCGTGCCCAGGCTATCTTGCGCTCTGCCAGGTTTGATGAAGAAGTCGCCAGCCATGAACTCGCTGCTGCGCAAACCCGGCTGCAGGTGTCCAGCGCCACCGCCAACGGAGGCAAACCGGCAGAGCGCGTAGCGGTTCGTTCCCCCATTCATGGTGCTGTACTCGGGCTGGTCAGGAAAAGCGAAGGCATTGTCCAGGCCGGAGAGCCATTACTGGAATTGGGAGACCCGGGCACCCTGGAAGTGGTCGTAGACGTACTGAGTTTCGATGCCGTGAAACTGGAGCCTGGCCTGGCCACCCGCCTGACAGGATGGGGCGGCCCCACCCTCAATGCGGTTATCCGGCGAGTGGAGCCCGTTGGCTTCCAGGATGTCTCAGCACTTGGTGTTGAAGAACAACGGGTAAAAGTTATTGCCGATATGCTCAGCCCCCACGAACACTGGCAGCTTCTGGGCGATGGCTACCGAGTGGATGCCGAGTTTATTCTTTGGCAAGCCGAAGACGCCCTGCAAGTGCCAGCCTCCGCCCTGTTCCGCCACAACAACGGGTATGCGGTTTTCAAGGTTACCGGAGACCGCGCCAATATCCAGCCAGTGGAGGCTGGCCACGGTAACGGACTAAGCACCGTCATCCTGTCGGGGCTCGATGAAGGCGACCGCGTTGTAAGGCACCCGGAGCGTGGGCTGAATGATGGAGATCGAATCCGGGTTCGTTGAACCTATCTGGCAACGGAATGTCTATACACTGAGCAGAGCTGACCGATGCCGTTTAATTTCCTTCCAGCCAGAGCTCAAGAATCAGCTGTCCAGGCCGTTAAAAAGGAACTCTCTCTCATTGGGATTTCCTGATGTTTAATCGCCAGCTCAAAAAAGAACTCCAAGACCAACGTGCCGAATTGGCTATGCTGCGCCAGCTGGCGCAGCAGATGGACCGCGGCATGTTATCGGTAAGGCTCGATTCCAACTTCTGCGTCTGCGCTGTAAACCAGGACTTCGCCGACACTCTGGGCTACCAGTCAGACCAGCTTCTTGGCCGACCGCTGTCGGATCTTGTTCCGCCCTATGTCTCAAAGCTGCCCTGCTTCCATAACTTCAACAAGGCAATGGCAGAATTCGCGCCGGTTAGCGACAACTACCGCTACTTGAGCGCCAGTGGCCCACTGGTGTGGCTGAACATACACTGGTTTCCCGTGCGCGGGGCGGATGGCAAGCTCGCTTACGTTCAAGGCTATGCCCGCGACGTCACCGAAACCGTGGAAGGTGGAAAAGAAAGCGAGGCCTTCATTGATGCACTGATCCGTTCCACCGCGGTTATTCAATTCAACCTAGACGGCACGGTTATCACCGCAAACAATCAGTTTCAGCGGGCCATGGGCTATCAGCTCAACGAACTCGTTGGCCAGCATCACCGCAAATTCTGCACGCCAGAGGAAGCCAACTCCCCTGAATATGACGCCTTCTGGAAAAAACTTAATAACGGAGAGTACGTGGCAGACCGCTTCAAACGGATCGACAGCCGTGGCCACGAGGTATGGCTGGAGGCCACCTATAACCCGGTCTACGATGCCGAGGATAACCTATCCAAGGTGGTAAAGTTTGCCAGCGTGGTCACTGATCAGGTCGCACGGGAAGCCGAAGTACGGGAGGGCGCAAGCGTAGCCTACGACGTCTCACAGCAAACGGATATAAGCGCCCAAAAGGGCACGACCGTGGTCCAGGAGACCGTCGAAACGATGCAAAAAATAGCAGCTCAAATGCAGGCTGCGACTGAAAGCATCGAAGCCCTGAGCAAACAATCACTGCAAATCAACTCGATCGTGCAAACCATTGGTGGTATCGCCGCGCAAACCAACCTGTTGGCGCTAAACGCAGCGATTGAAGCTGCCAGAGCGGGCGAACATGGACGCGGATTTGCCGTGGTTGCTGACGAAGTGCGGCAATTGGCAGCCCGTACCAGTCAAGCCACGGATGAGATTGTGAGCGTCGTCGAGAAAAACCAGGTGCTCTCGGATGAAGTCATGCACCAGATGTTCCGCACCCGGGAGAATGCAGAGCAAGGGCTGGAACTGGCCAATCAGGCGGGTGAAGTGATTCTGGAAATCAAGGAAGGCGCCAAACAGGTTGTGGACGCTGTTGAGCGCTTTGCCAAAGAGTTGTAAACAGCTCCCGAAGTGTCATTTGAATATCAACTGAAACTACCGTTCAAAACCCGAATCCGAAACCAAGGCCCACGAGGGTACCATTGATTTCAGTGTTGCCCTCAAACGTAAAGGCCGTATAGAAACGGCTGCCTCGTCCAACCAACTGAGTAGACCAGGCAACCCCGGTGTCCCGGCGCACCTGCTTTGCCTCCTCTACCTGTTGTCTCAGGGTTTCCTTGATCCACCCCGGGCCACCACCAATCCATACCTCAGCAGCCCCCTGGCTACTGCTCTGGCCCCACGCACGGTATTGATAGAGTAAGGCATGCTCGCGAATAGTTCGGCCCTCGCTGTCACTGGAATCGCAATCGGACCGGAGATCACACAGCGTGATGACGTCTTTAAAAGCCGACCAGCCATTTGAAGCATCATTGGAAACATCGGTATAACGGGCTTGAAAGCGATGCTGCTGCGATGGCCGAAAAGCCAACAAAACCTGGTAGCCGGCATGGTTGTCTCCACTGTTTCGCCAATTATTCAAGGCCACCCCGAGCTCCAGGCCATGCCAGTCCCCGGCACCAACCTCTGCCGCAGCAGCTTTGCCCGGCAGCGAAATCAGACAAGAAAAAAACATGACAGCGAAAATCGCCCGCAGCCGTAACATCATTATTATTTTCCCAGTTGGCTAACATATTGGTGATTGCATCCTGGCTGGGGCAATCTTAGAGCCGCATCGCTGTGAAAAATTGCCCGGCAAAAGCGGCTGGTTATGCACTACTCGTAGTGGCTCCAGAGCCTGAGAACTTTCACCACCCGCTCGTCTTCCAGCTCTTGGTAAACCAGACGATGCTGAATATTGATGCGGCGCGAATACGCCCCCGCGAGGTCACCAGCCCAGCTCCTCATCACATTCATCCACAGGGGAATCCATTCCCTCACGAATAGACTCCCGCATACCAGGTACAGAAAGGAGATAAAGTGTTTCCTGAATGGCTGACCAGTCTTCCTCGGATACCAAAACGGCCTTGTTCCGCTTACCCATAATGACGATTGGCTGGTGGGACTCGGCAGTCTCGTCGATCAACCGATATAGGTTGCTGCGCGCCTCAGTTGCTGTGATTCCGGTCATGACGCACCTCTTGTGTGTTCAACTTTTCACCAAGTGTACGCCTTTAGGTACGTACGACAAGACGAACGCCCTGCATAACGCCCGGCTCGCGCGCCGGTTTGGAGCCGCGAAGCGGCGTAAAATGGGTGGCTGTGCAGCCGATTGTTATGTTTTCCCCGAAGTGCTAGATTGTGTATAAAAACTGTAAACCATACACATAGGTGCACCATGAGAACGAACATTGTCATTGACGACGAGTTGATGGCCGAAGCCCTCAAAGCCTCCGGCTACAAAACCAAAAAAGAAGCCGTTGAGCAAGGCCTGAAACTTCTGGTCCAGTTGAGCAAGCAGCAGGAAATTCGAAAACTGCGCGGCAAGGTCAAGTGGGAAGGCGACCTGAATGAAATGCGGAGCGCCGGATGATACTGGTGGATACCAGCGTCTGGATCGACTATTTCAACGGAGTCACTAACCCACATACCGATCTGTTGGATGCCTCGATAGTCCAAGGATATGTCGCTATCGGGGACCTCATATTTCTGGAAATCCTGCAAGGCATCCGCAACGACAAACAATATCGTCAGACCAAACAAAGCCTGATGGCGCTGGATCAACATGAAATGTTTGGCAAAGATATGGCAGCCAAGTGTGCCGACAATTATCGAGCGCTTCGTAAAAAGAGCATCACGATCAGAAAGACTGCCGATGTAATCATCGCGACATTTTGCATAGAGAAGGAGCTACCCCTGTTGTTCCTGGATCGCGACTTTATCCCCTTTGTTGATCATCTTGGACTTGAGCCGGCCCTGACAGAAACATAACGCCTGCAGCATGGGCGCCTATGGAATGGAGCCGAAGGCGAAATGTAAGGGGTGTCGCAGTGCCTGCATTGGAGTCAGGCCAAGCCGGCATCGTTCCCGAAGCTGAAACCCTCAACCAAGACGATCTCACTCCGGTTGCCGGAAACCTTGCTTGATCGGATCAAAATCGAAGCCAACAAGCGGGACATGCCCTATCAATCACTGATCAAGGCTTGGCTTGCGGACGACGTGAACGACAGCCGTCGGACCTGAGGTGCTAACGCTGAGCGAAGCAGCGTGCCGGAGCGCCAGCGTGGGCGCGTCCGACAGCAGCCACTGGTTAAGCTGCTTCGAAGTCCAGGGGATGAATGCCATCCAGATTGACCGTATTGCGGGCCACCCAAAGATCGTACATGTCCTGCATTGCCAACCAGCTCTCAGGAGTACGCCCGAGAACCTTGGATAGCCGCAATGACATTTCCGGGCTAATACCACTATTTCCTTTGAGCAACCGAGACAAAGTGGAAGGTGATACGCCCAGACTGGAAGCAAGCTGACGGGAACTGATACCGAAAGGCGCCAGGTACACCTCCCGAATGAATTCACCGGGATGTGGCGGATTATGCATGGTCATTAGTGATAATCCTCATAATCAAGTATGTAGGCGTTGCCGTCCCGAAATTCGAACGTCATGCGCCAGTTTCCGCTTACCCAAATCGACCACCGCCCTTTGTCTAGCCCCTTCAATGGGTGAAGCCGAAAACCAGGGATATCCATATCATCCACCGAAGTGGCGGTATCCAGAGCTGCTAGCTGCATGCGCAGTTTCTTGGCATGATCTGGCTGTATGCCAGACGTGCTGCCGGTCGAGTAGAACCGCTTCAGTCCTTTGTGACGGAATGATTTAATCATGAGGAAATGCTAGCATGTTGCGCACCACGCAACAACCAAGCTTAACGCCGAAGCGCACCGGTGACTTTGACGTAGCGAAGCTGAGACAAAGGCATCCGAGTCACGCGCCTGGTTAGCTGTTCCCAAGCATGTACGCCCGAAGCTGTCGCTCCTCTCGCATGACATAGAGGACGAGAACCCGCTTCTTATCCTCACGATAAAAAATGCGACACGGTGGAACCACTACCTCCCTGTATACCGAATTAGGGAGCTCTGGAGGAATCCGTCCGGATTGGGGAAAATCTTCCAAGCGCTCGGTCTTATCGAAAACTTCCTGGACCAGATGACTTGCGGCAACAGGATTATCCAGAGCAATGTACTCAGCTATGGCATCCAGTTCTTGAAGGGCAGGCTCCGTCCAGATTACTTCAGCCATTTACTCATTTTCTCCCTGGCCTCACTTTGACTGTACGTTCTTCCCTCAAGTACAGCACGCTCTCCCCGTGAGAGCCCCTCAAGCAGCTCAAGTCGGCGCTGCATAAACTCGTAATCCTGCACATCGACAAGATATGCCGATGGCTGACCATGCTCCGTGATCAGTATCGGCTCCTTAGACAAGTGCAGATCTGCCAGAATCTTTGTGGCTTGGCGCTTGAGGTTCGTAACAAGCTCAACTTTCATGGGCTCACCCTAAATCAGACTAATAGTGACACTATAGTATCACTTTTCAGGTGGGGCAATCACAGCTAATGCGCGGCTACGAAATGAAGGCGAAGCCGCAATGCAGTAGGCGTCGCCGTGATTGGCCTTGTTAACCCCTGAGCTCGAGGTCTTCCCGAATCACCTCCGGATGGCGAAACGCAATCTCGATGAGCGCTTTTGCCGGCCCGGAAGGTTTACGTCGCCCCTGCTCCCATTCCTGTAGCGTGCGCGGGGAAATGTGGAGCACCTCGGCAAACTCTCGTTGTGTAAGGCCAGTCTTGCCGCGCGCCTCTGCGACCTCATTTGGCTCCACACGACTGACTCGTGCGGCTT